>QHXA01000287.1:5841-6701 GCA_003222755.1 Acidobacteriota bacterium | reverse complement strand
AGCCGTCAGCCGCTGGCGCGCGAGTTTAACCGGGATCAAATCTCGGCGAACTTTCCCGCGATCAACACGGTCATGCCTGAAGACGATTCTTACCGGCAGGACATCGTGGGTGGCTTCCGGCAATGGAGGCTCACGGTGGACGGCCTGGTCGCGCGTCCGTCCGAATTCTCTCTCGCGGAACTGAAAAGCTATCCTTCTCGCACGCAGATCACGCAACACATCTGCGAGCAAGGCTGGTCGGCGATTGGCGAGTGGACCGGTGTTCCGCTTTCCCTCGTGCTGAATGCAGTCGGAATTCAGCCACAAGCAAAGTACGTCTTCTTTAATTGCGTCGACGGTTGGTGGGACAGCCTCGACATGGCTGATGCGTGGCATCCGCAAACATTGTTGGCGTACGCCATGAACGGCCGCGACCTTCCTGTTCCCCACGGCGCGCCCGTGCGTTTGCGTGTCGAGCGGCAGCTCGGTTACAAAAACCTGAAGTACCTCTCGAGTATAACCGTAACGGATAGCGCGAAGGACTGGGGCAAAGGCCAGGGAGCACAGGGCGCGGAAAACGGCTACTCCTGGTACGCCGGGATTTGATTGTCTGGAAACTACTGTAGGCGCGGTCTATGACCGCGCGCAGCACCGCGGAGCGGTGCAAGAAAATTAGCCAGGGGTACGCGTTTTTTGCGTACCCGTGGAAAGAAAACGTCAAAAGGTGCCGCACCTTGAAAGGGTGCAAGGAGTCCTCGACACCCCTTCAGGGTGTGGTCCCTAGCTCAGTTATGCAGTCCACGGGTACGCAAAAAACGCGTACCCCTGGCTAATTTCACAGCACGCCTCCGGCGTGCGCAATGTCCCAAACTCCAGCGGCG
>QHXA01000287.1:474-5687 GCA_003222755.1 Acidobacteriota bacterium | reverse complement strand
CTGAAGACTCGATGCGTCAAGAACGATTTTGACGCCGTGTTCGGCAGCGTAAGCGGTGACGGCCATTGCTGTCTTTTGCTCGATTGGAGCGATCAGCTGCTGCTGCATTTCAGCGATTTTTCTTTGAGCGTCTTCTCCCATGCTTTGAATACTGGTTCGCGTCGTGTCCAGATTGCGCGATAACTGCGTACGCGCGTCCGGAGTTAGCGCGCGGTCCTGAACCCGAAGCCGATTCTCGATTTCATCGGCTTCTCGCTGTTTCGCTGTTATGGCCGCCAGTTGTTCGTTTCGAAAGATTGTTATCTTTGTTATCGCGTCTTTTCCGCCTGGTGCCTCACTAATGGCGCGCTCGAAGTCGATGACTGCGACCACTGGCCCGCCATTCGCCTGCATCAGAAACATCCCCGGTACTAACGTTGCTAGAGCTAAAACCAAACTCGTCTTCACGATTGCCTCCCCGTTTGCACACGTTGGTGAAATTCGGGACATAGACTTCGAGCAGGCACATCCGTGAGCGATTTCGTTACAATGGCTGAAATGGGACGAGTCATTTACACGCCGCCCAGCGGACCTCCTCAGGGGCCGGGCCCCAACAGCGCCATCTACAGAATTATGGGAGAGGCGAACATTTTCAGGATGATCTCGGATTTTTACAAGGAGCTAGAGCAGTCTGAGATCCGGCATCTTTTCCCGCCTAACCTGGAGGAGTCGTCGCAAAAATCGGCTGCATTCTTCGTGACGATTTTGGGAGGACCGCCGTTGTACTTTGAGAAGTACGGCCCACCGCGTATGAGGGCCAGGCACCTTCCTTTCGAGATCGATGAAAGCGCGCGACAGGTCTGGCTCCGCTGTTTCGAAAAGGTGCTTGAAGGGGCCGATGTGAAATACCAATTCCCGATGGAGCATATGGAAGGCTTCAAAGATTTCCTGAAAAGCTTCTCCGCATGGATGGTCAATAAGGCCTGAGAGGCCTCTAAAATTGCGCTAAATATGTCGTGAGGTTTGGCCGATACAAGCGTGTGGAGCCGAAGCCCAGGGTCACGTCAAAGTCGGGCTAATTCGGGGTCAGACGTCTGACCCCGAATTAGCCCGACTTTGACGTGACCCTGAGCCGAAACCGGAGACAATGGACAACAGGGACGTCACTGTTACGATCGATCAGCGGCGATCGAATTTGCTGGAACGGGTCGAGCAACTCAACCAGATCGGTATCGCGCTATCGAAAGAAACAGACACCACTCGGTTGCTCGAAACCATCGTCGTGGTGGCCAAACGCATTACCAATGCGGACGGTGGAACTCTCTACCGCGTCACCGACGAACGCACCCTCGAGTTCGAAATCATGCGGACCGATTCGCTTGCTCTTGCGATGGGCGGCACGACTGGTATCGAGATACCGTTTCAGCCAGTGCGTCTATACGACAATGAAGGACAACGGGTCGTCTCGAACGTCGTCGCGTACGCTTACCACCACGACGCGTCGCTCAATATCGCGGACGCCTATACCGAACGGGGATTCGATTTTTCCGGCACGCGAGACATCGACAAAAAGACGGGCTATCGCTCGAAATCCTTCCTAACGGTGCCGATGAAAAACCACGAGAACGCAATCATCGGCATCTTGCAATTGTTGAATGCTACGGATCCTGAGACCGGAGCAGTCGTTGACTTCTCAGTTGAGGACCAGCAGCTTGCGGAATCGCTGGCATCTCAGGCGGCGATTGCGCTCACGAATCGCCTTTTGATCAACCATCTGGAAAATCTTTTCGAATCCTTCATCAATCTGATCAACCAAGCCATCGACGATAAGTCTCCGTATACCGGCAAGCATTGCGATCGGGTGCCAGTGCTGACGATGATGCTTGCGGACGCCGCTGTCCGTTGCGAGGTAGGTCCGCTGAGAGATTTTGTCATGACCGACAGAGATCGGTATGAACTCAAGATTGCCGGGCTCTTGCACGATTGTGGAAAGATAACGACACCGGTCCACGTCATCGACAAGGCAACCAAATTACAAACGCTTTACGATCGTATCGGTACGGTTGACGCCCGCTTCGAAGTGATTAAGCGCGACGCCGAGATCACGTTGCTAAAGTCCGAACTGGAGGCACTGCAGACACACGATAGCGAAATGTCAGAAGCTGCCAGACGCCGATTTGAACTGCAGATGAGGGAAATCAATCAGGATCGCGAATTTCTGCGGTTCTGCAATTTCGGCAGCGAGGCGATGAGTTCCGAACATCAGCAACGCGTGCGACAGATCTCGTCCAAATACACCTGGCGCGACATCGATGGAAATCAGACGAATTTTCTCACGAGCGATGAAATCGAGAATCTGACAGTGCGAACAGGCACGCTGACGGCGGCCGAGCGCCAAATCATCAAGCATCATATCGACGTGACCATTCAAATGCTCGAAGCCTTGCCATGGCCGCGGCACCTTAAGAATGTGCCCGAATATGCGGGCGGCCACCACGAGCGGATGGACGGCAAAGGCTATCCGCGCGGTCTCACACGCGAACAGATGTCGATACAGGCGCGCTGTATGGGAATCGCTGATATTTTCGAGGCGCTGACCGCAGAGGACCGGCCCTACAAGAAAGCAAAAACACTCTCGGAGTCGCTGGCGATTTTAGGAAAGTTCAAGCTCAACGGACAGATCGATCCCGACCTTTTCGACGTGTTTATTTGGGAGAAGGTCTATCTCAAGTACGCGCAGCAATACCTGGATCCCGAGCTAATCGATAATGTGGACTTCTCTAAGATTCCCGGTTATGTTCCTCCGCCCTCAAGTGACATTTGTTGATGGAATCGTGATCCAAACGACCTGTCCCCTCTCTGGGCAGCCCTTTCGATTCTGTGCGGAGTAGCTCCGAAATCCTTGACACGTGTTCATGCTTGGCCCACAAAAACGATCTTCGCCCCTGCAGCGAATCCTAATCCGGCGCTGCCACAGAACCGTCTTCAGTTTTCAAACCCTATGTGGATCCCATCACGGGCAGACTCTACGTTCCGTTTTTGCGTTTCAGCAACGCCGATCAGGACTTTATTCGTATCCTGGTTTCCGACGACGCCGGCGAAACGTTCCGCTTCGTTAGCTTTAACATTGCAGGAGCGCCCGACCCCACGCTTTTACCGGTTACTCAACCCGGTGAGCTGACCGATTGCCGTTCTGGCGGAGTCCGGCTGACGATACAAAACCCAGCTTCCATTCAAGCGGGCCGCTTCCGTCTGCGTAGTTTCATGAACGCTACAAGATTGACGCTACAGCCCGCATTCGCAGCATCGAATGGAAGGCTCTATCTTGCCTGGTCGAATTCCACGAGCCTGATATTCGGCGCTCCAAACTCTAATTCGAACATTATGTTCATGCGTTCTGCAGATCGAGGAAACACATGGTCAGCTCCGGTTCAGGTCAATCCCACAGTCAGTACCGACACGCACCACGTGCTCCCGGCGCTGTCACTTGGTCCGGATGGCAAAAGCGCCCACGTCGCCTAATGGCACAATCGATGTCGATCTCGCCAACTCGCGACGGAACGTCGTTCCCTGCAAATCGGACACTGCGCCTTACCGGCTCACCGATGAGGCTTCCGCCCTCTAACACGTTTGTGCCTTTACCCATAGAGTGGCAGTGAGCGGAAGCATAAGTGGCAGTGGACTCTCAAGGATGCGTGGGGAAACGGTGATTTCGAGTCCGTCTCCGCGGGCTGCAACGGAAGCATAACGTGGCAGTAAGTGCAAAAAGGGAACCATAAGCCGGCAGCGGGTGCACGATGCGTCCGCCGTCGTCGTTTTCGCCCGCGGCGTATCGAGAAAATAGGTTGCCAATCAACGTTCTTGCTGAAGAGCGATGATGGCCTCGGAAAGAGAGCCGGAGATTGTGGAGAGCGGGCCGTTCACTGCATCGATAGGTTACCCCATCGCTTTAAGTGAGTGAACTGTTCACTTGGCCGATAGCCTTATCGAAAATATGGCGTTTTAAATGGCCGTCGTTGAACTGGATCGTATCCAATCTTTCAAGTCCCGAGAAGTCAGCTACACGTAGAAGTGAATAGCACCGAAACGGACATGACCAGGCGTGTTCGTGCCGTAGTCGTCTTCCCGGTCGAGATATGGCGTGTCCGCGTACTAATTCGAAATTCGTTCCGTGAATTTTGCAGCATTCTAGTGCGCTCCAAGTGATCCGGACGGGTCACTAATCGTGGTGGTCACGAGCAATCCCGACCTGTTGGGCCCTCGAGCTGCCTTTTTGAACTTGCTTGATGCGGAAACGTGCAGCACCGTGAGCCGGCAGCCGCTTATTTCGCCAGATGGGGAACCTGGATGGAGAGATCAATTCGCCGGACAAATGGCGATATCTCCGGACAAGAAACTTGTCGCGATTTCCTTCCCAACGTATAAGAGCCGTTTTCTCGGTAGCAGCGCTACGATGCTTTTTCAGCTCTACTCGCTGCCGGATGGCCGCTGGTTGGCTACTTTGCGTGGGGACCAGAATAAAGGTGCTCGACAGATCGCGTTGTCTGGGGCACCAATCATTGGGGAAATGCTCTTCAGTGCGGATTCTCGACTCTTTCTCGCAACATCGTGGCATGTCCGCATCTGGGATGTCTCGTCACTAAGCAGGTGACCATTGTCGACCCTCTTGGGCAACTGCGGACCGAAGTGACGGCGGATTGGTCGCCGAAAGTCGCCAGCGTTCTCTATCGCGTGTGAGCCCAGCTCTCAGTTGTCGTATAACCGCGTACCCTTCACTTTGCCGGACACGTGGGTTCACGATTTCACTTCTACGACAAACCGACTTCTCAGGACTTGAGAACACTCCGCCGTTTGGGAAATCGTCGTCGATTAGTCGAATCGGAAGTCTTTGAGGGCGTCATGACGTTCGGTGATCGCAGGCTGCTCGATCAGGCGCGATTGCCCCGGTTGTCGTCGTCATCGTTCTCGTTGGGAGTTCTGGAACTGCGCTCGTCAAGAAAGACCATCGTCTGATGGGAAGGGATTTCAAAGCGCTTCTGACAGGTCTTGCAGGTTACATCATCATCCACTCGGATGAGGTAATCTCGTAATTTGGCGTAAAGTGCGCGGTCACGCTCGTCTGCACGCGGTGGCAGGCGGTCTTTCTTCGTCCGTCGCATCCAGCGGACCTGGTACTGATTGCTTCGTTTGCATCGTGGACATGTGTATTCCACAGACTTCGACTCGGGCCGCTC
>QHXA01000287.1:0-410 GCA_003222755.1 Acidobacteriota bacterium | reverse complement strand
AAGCAGTAAATCCATATTGACAGATAACCGCGATCGCGTCATCTGAGCGGCGGGAGCGGTGTTTGTTCAAAAGCCCGGAATGTCGACTTAGCGACAACTGGACGACACTAGGGCAATTTCCCAGAACCGGATTTCCGGGGCGTTTTCATTGTGTTCGTGGTGTTTATCGATACATCATCTTGAGTGAACCTCGATTGCGGCCAACGGAGTAGAAAGATGACGCGAAATATTTCGGCTCTGCTTCTGTTCACATGCTGCGCATGGGGTCAAGCCTTTGAGGTGGCGTCGATTCGCATGCACGCGGATCGGGTTCAAAGAGTCGCAGCGTTTGTTTCGGGCCAGAGATTCACGGCTGAGGCGATGAGCCTAGACAATCTGATCACCTATGCGTACGACGTGAAGAGGTATCA
>QHXA01000914.1 GCA_003222755.1 Acidobacteriota bacterium | reverse complement strand
GGCACATCCTTGATGTCGATCCATGCATTGAGAGTCGTACGCGGTTCATAGCTTTTGGGATTGATGACGAGGCGCCCGTCGCCTTGCCAGATGCCCGGCTGACCGATCGGCGCGCCCAGGTTCACTCTGCCGTCGGGCCAACGCGGCGCAGGACCGGCGGGCGTCTGCTGACCGCGCTGAGGGTTTTGCGCCAGTAAGGCTGCGGACGCGCAAGCCACCATGAGAAAAGCAACGATCAACCGATTTCGCACTTTATCCTCCGGACGAAATCCCAATATACTGCCGCATCTTGGTCTGCTTATAACCGTATTTTCTGCCGTTTCATTATCGAAGGAGGCGTTCATGAGCCGTTCTATTCTCCTGGTTCTGTTCGGACTGCTTTTCATTGCGATTGCTGCCGCGATCACTTTCGCCCAGCAGCAAGCGCCTGTCCCGCTGGGCGACGGGCCTTGGACTTATGACACGTATGAGAAGGGAACTCGCATTCGCGTGTCGGTCGTAACAAAAGGTCTATCGCATCCGTGGAGTCTCGCGTTTCTTCCCGACGGCGGCATGCTTGTGACGGAACGACCTGGACGTCTGCGAATTATTCGTGACGGCGTGCTCGATTCCCAGCCGATTGCCGGCATTCCGCAAGTGCAAGTGGGCGGCACAAGCGGCTTAATGGACATTACGCTTCATCCGAATTTCGCGACGAACCATCTCGTGTATTTCACGTATATCAAATCCGCCAAGCGGCCGGACGGCAGCTCCGGATACTGGGCGACGACGGTCTTGGCGCGAGGTCGTTTCGACGGCAAAGCTCTGACGGAAGTGCAGGAGATTTTCGCTGNNNGTACGGCACACTTCCTGGCGGAGACGGCTCGCGAGTCGTGTTCGCGAAGGATGGCACGCTGTTCTTTGCATCGTCTCATCGTCGAGAACCGGAGGGACCGCAGGACCCGAGCAAGCATTTCGGAAAGATTCTTCGACTCAACGACGACGGAACCATTCCTAAAGACAATCCGTTCGTTGGCCGATCCGGCTACCGTCCGGAGATTTATTCCTACGGTCACCGGACGATATTGGGTCTCACGTTGCATCCACAAACGGGCGCGCTTTGGGAGACCGAAAATGGTCCGCAAGGTGGCGACGAGGTCAACATTATCCTGCCGGGGAAAAATTATGGCTGGCCGGTTGTGTCGTACGGACGCGATTACGATGGATCGAAAATCGGAGAACGGCCGTGGCAGGAAGGCATGGAACCACCTGTCGTATTCTGGGTGCCTTCGATCACCACCTCAGGTATGGCGTTCTACACCGGTGACCGATTTCCTGCTTGGAAGGGCAACCTCTTTGTCGGCTCCATGACGGTCGGGCGCATTCCACGCACCGGTCACTTAGAACGCATCGTCTTCAATGATAAAGGTGAACAGCGGCGCGAATCGTTGCTGATGGATTTGAAGCAACGCATCCGTGATGTGCGTCAAGGCCCGGACGGGCTGCTGTATCTCCTAACGGACGAAGAGCAGGGCGCGTTGCTCAGAATCGAACCGGCGCAGTGAGAACTCGCCGCGACTGTAGCGGCGCGCTATGAGCGTAGCAAAACCGCAGTGTTGCTGAAGGACAGACGCTTCGGCACCGCGGAGGAGATTAGCCAGGGGTACGCGTTTTTTGCGTATCCCTGGCTAATTTCCCAGCACCGCTCCGCGGTGCGAAATGTCCACTCCAGGCAGCGGTCATAGACCGCCGCTGCTAAACCTCCTGTTTCTTACGTGTGCTGTCGCGCTCGTGTTCATTTCCGGCACCTTCGTCGCGCAACAGCAAGCGCCGCCACCCGCACAAGCGCAGCAGCCGCCCGTTCCTGTTCCGGCGATTTTGCAGAACTACAAACCGGCCACGATGGAACGGCTGAGGAAGGCGGACGACGGCGACTGGCTGATGGTCCGGCGGACTTACGACGGCTGGGGGTACAGTCCACTCGATCAGATCACGACAAAGAACGTCGACAGGCTTCAGCCCGTATGGGTGTTTTCGACCGGCGTTGTTAGCGGACACGAGGCGCCAGCGATGGTCAACAACGGCGTGATGTTTGTCGCCACGCCAAGCAACCAGGTAATCGCCATCGATGCGAAGACGGGGAAGGTTCTTTGGCGCTTTAGACGACCGGCTCCCGAAGCTTCGAATATCCCTCACCAAACCAGCCGCGGTGTCGCATTGTACGGCGACAAGGTCTTCTTTGCAGTGGGTGAGGCCGTGCTTGTCGCCATTGACGTGAAGACAGGCAAAGAAGTCTGGGCAACGAAGGTCGAGGAAAACA
>QHXA01000286.1 GCA_003222755.1 Acidobacteriota bacterium | reverse complement strand
TTGGGCGTCTCACATTCGACACTTGTCCGCTGGGTCGAGAAGCTGCGGGCTGCCGGCATTGCCATTCGCGGCGAGCTGTTTACGGGCTATCGCCTGGTTCGGCTACCCGACGTCCTCCTTCCGCAATTGATACGCCCGCGGTTGCGCACAAGGCTCATCGGACGGAACCTGTTTCACTTTTACCATGTCGACTCCACGAATCTCTTTGCCGCGAGGCTTCTCACGCACGGCCGCAAAGTTGCGGAAGGAACCGTCATCATCGCGGAGTCGCAAACCGCAGGCCGCGGCCGTCTCGGCCGCCTCTGGCATTCGGAGCGCGAGGCGGGAATTTATTTCTCCATGGTCCTCTTTCCGAAAGCTCCGCCGAGTCTGGCGCCTCTCTTCACGCTTGCCACCGCGCTCGGGATGCACAATGCCGTCGAGAGTTACACAGGGCTGGACATCGACATCAAATGGCCCAATGACCTGTTGATCGGCGGAAAAAAATTCTGCGGGATTCTTTCCGAGATCCAGGCCGAAGTCGATCTGGTCAAGACGATGATTATTGGCGTCGGGCTGAATGCGAATCACGAGGGTTTTCCCAAAGAGATCGCCGATCGCGCAACTTCGCTGCGGATGGCTTCCGGCAGAATTCAGTCGCGCCTCGAGATTCTTTTGGAGTTCTTCGAAGAATTCGAAAACATCTATATGGATTTGGAGAGAAAAGGACCGCGAGGCGTCATTGATCAGTGGACACGCTTCTCAAGCTTCGCCAACGGTCGTAAGATCGAGATTCATGACGGCGTGCGGAAGATTACGGGAATCACTCGAGGTCTGAATCCCCTTGGCGCGCTCCGAATCGAACAAAAGAGCGGGCACGTCGAGGAAGTTTACAGCGGCGATGTCGTCGCATGGGAATAGCAATGCTGCTGGCCATTGACTTGGGAAATACAAACACGGTGTTCGGCGTTTACGACACCAACGACAAGCTCATCGTGCATTGGCGCCTGTCGACACAGAAAGAGCGAACCGTTGACGAGTACGGGATCCTCCTGCGGAACCTGTTCGCACTGGAAAAGATAGATTCGAAGAAAATCCGTCGCGTGATCGTCGCTTCGGTTGTACCGCCACTCGATCCGGTTCTCCACGAAATGGTCGAAGTCTACTTCTCCGTCAGGGCGGTTTTCGTGACGCATGAGAATGCCGGCATCCCCGTTCTCTACGACGATCCGCGCCAAGTTGGCGCGGATCGGATTGTGAACGCTGTGGCTGTTGTGCACAAATATGGCAAACCCGCAATCGTCGTCGACTTTGGAACGGCCACCACGTTCGATGCGATTACGTCAGAGGGCGCGTATGGCGGCGGTGTGATCGCGCCCGGGATCGTCATCTCAGCGGAGGCGCTCTATGAGCATGCCGCGAAGCTGCCTCGCATCGAAATTCAGAAGCCTGGCAGCGTCATCGGGACCTCTCCCGTCGCCAGCATGCAGAGTGGCCTGTTTTACGGTTATGTGGCTTTGGTAGATGGCATGATCACTCGCATGAAAAAAGAGCTCGGCTCGAACGCACGGGTCATTGCCACCGGCGGTCAGGCCGCATTCATCAGCCAGGAAACGAAGCTGATTGAAACGGTGGATGCCAACCTCACGCTTGATGGCCTGCAGCTTGTTGCCTCGCGGCTTGCCCGCCACTGAATCCGAACTGTAGCACTAAGAAATGGCGGTGCGAGGAGGCCGCGACACCCCTCCTAAGGAACTACTTTCGTGTGGACACTTTAAGCACACGTTCTGCGCGGAAAAACGCGCAAAACGGGAGTGTTGCTAAAGAGACAGATGCTTCGGCACCGCGGAGCGGTGCGAGGAGATTAGCCAGGGGTACGCGTTTTTTGCGTACCCCTGGTACTGACGAACCAAGAATCGCACCCCGGCAGGGGGGCGAGGAGGCCGCGACACCCTTTCAGGGTGCGGACTCGAGAGTTGTCGGCGTATTCCAGGGGTACGCAAAAAACGCGTACCCCTGGCTAATTTCCCAGCACCGCTTCGCGGTGCGCGGGCGGTCATAGACCGCCCCTACAGTTGAGCTGTCAGAGATCAGTCTAATTACTCGGCATTCCGCTCCAGCAACTCGAGCCGCTGCTCCATCCGGGAAAGGATCTCCATCTGCCGGTTCTGCAATTCCAGTAATGATTTCCACTGCAGCTCGCGTGCTTCATCCAATTTCGCCTGAATCGACATGATCTCCATTTCCGCTTTCAGATTCACTTGGTAATCCTGCTGCGCCTCGAATCGATCTTTTGCGGCTTGCCGGTTTTGGCTCATCATGATGACCGGGGCCTGAACGGCAGCCAGGCACGAGAGCAGCAGATTCAAGAGAATGAATGGGAATGGGTCGAAGGGACGATCTTGCGCTGAATTGAGGAAAATCCATCCGAGCATGAATGCGGCAAACAATCCGAGGAATGTCCAGCTGCCGCCAAACTCGGCAATCTTGTCAGAAACACGCTGCCCGAATGTAAGTTGTTCCTGGAATGATTCGGTAATATCTTGCGCGATCGTCTGTCGTCGCAGCAGCGCGTTGAACACCCGGCGCTCGACTTTGCCGAGCCGCCGCACATACGCTTCGAGGTCGGACATGCCGGGTACTGCGCCACTCCGGGCAGAAATCTTGACGCGGCGCGTGAACCGCGATAGCAAACGCGCAACACCGACGAGGACCATCGCTCCGATCACCGCTACCGCCAAATGAGCCGGACTTCCGGCCGGCGGCACCGAACCACCCACGCTTCGCAGCATCCAGGCGCCGCTCACGCCACCAAGAATGCCGAGTGTAAAGTCCGCCAGGAAACCGATGCGCCGCTCTTTCATCACAAGGCGCGCCAACCATCCTGCCAACAGACCGCTGATCAGCCATACAACTGCCTGCATGTACTCCTCCCGTGTGCAGATTACCTCGACTGACGTTCGCGTGTGCATCCGCAAAGAACGAAGGCTCTGCACCCAGCCGGCGATACGGTTTAACCTCACACCGAAGACGTAGTACCGCGGTGCATCTTCATAATCCCGTTGCGTTCACGTCACCCGTGTAATAATGACGCGCTATATGACGCGTCGATCATTTTTGCTTCCTCTGCTATTGGCCGAACTGCTTGTTGCCTGCACCCGGCCCGATGGAACCAGCGGCAAACGCACAGGCGATGCCGCTCAGCCCGTACCAGGTGACTGGGCGATTGTTCGCTTCGAAAATGAACCGGATACGCTGAATCCCTTAACCAGCGTTACAACCGTCGCGTCTTATGCGTTGTGGGGAGCCAAGAACTCGCAGGTCTACGAATTGTTAATGGGCTATAACACGCGCGACTGGGACGTCACTGAACCACTGCTCGCCGAAGCGGCGCCTACAGTTTCGGACGATCACGTGACGTACACCGTCAAGATTCGCGAAGGCGTGAAGTGGCACGACGGCCAGCCCTTCACACCGGAGGATGTCCTTTTCACCTTCAAAGCCGCGGCATGCCCGCTGACGGATGCTGCTCGCCATCGAAGTTCCTTGACGGATCTCGCCGATATCCAGGTGGACGGCCGGACGATTCGCTTCATCATGAGCAAACCGAACGTGTACAACCTGCGGAACGTCGTCACGAATCTTCTGCCGATTATTCCCAAACACGTCTTCGATGAAGAGGGTTTGCTCGATGCGTTCAGCTACAAGGACATGATTGGGCTGAAGGCGAAGGCGGATCCCAAGATTAAGAAATTTGCAGAGCGATTTAACAAGCATCCCGCGAACCGCGCGCCTGTAGGTACAGGACCGTACAAATTCGAGAAGTGGGACAGCGGCAGGGAGATTGTTCTGACCCGCAATGATGAATATTGGGGAAAGAAACCCTATCTGGAAAAAATCGTTTATCGGGTAATCACCGACTACACTGCCGCACTGACAGCATTCAAGGCCGGCGAAATTGATCTGCAGCCGCGGTTGCTGCCGATCCAATACCGGGAACAGACCGGCGGTCCAGCATTCGAACAACAATTTGTGAAGGTCACGTACTCGATCCCGAGCGAGTACGAAATCCTGTGGAATCACGAACGGCCATTTTTCAAAGACAACACTGACGATGCTGGTCGACCGGCAGAAGATTCTCGAGGCGATCCGGTCAGGGTTAGGCCAGATCGGTGTCTCGCCCTTTGGGACGGAAGCAAGAGACTTCAACCCGAACATCAAAGCACTGCCTTACGATCCGAAACGCGCAGTCGAATTGCTTGACGAGGCCGGCTGGAAAGATCATGACGGCGACGGTGTTCGGGACAAAGATGGTGTGAAGTTCAAATTCGAATTTCTTGGTTCCAGCGGCAGTGCCGTTTTCAAACAACTATCGCCCGTTTTGGCCGACGAGTTTCGCAAGGCAGGCATTGAAATGACGGAACGCGTCGTCGAACTAGCCTTGATGACCGAGACGCTCAAACAGCATCGGTTTGACGCAGGCGTGTTGGGGTTCACTTTTGATCTCGTTTACGACCCGTATCACATCTGGCATTCGAGCGCAGCGTCGGGTGGTTCTAACTTTGAAAACTTCAAGAATGCCGAATCCGATCGCTTGCTCGAGCAGGCTCGGCTGGAATTCGACAACGAGAAGAGAAAGCAAATCTACTGGCGCTGGCAGGAGTTGATTCACGACGAGCAGCCGGTTACGTTTTTGTATTACCAGGTCGAGCCCGCTGCGTACAGCACGCGTTTTCAGAACGTGCAATGGCTGCCGCTCCGGCCAGGTTACGATTTGACAAGCTGGTGGGTGCCGCTGGGCAAACAGAAATACACGCACGCCGAAGCGGTAGCAGGGAATTAGCCAGGGGTACGCGTTTTTTGCGTACCCCTGGATGCGATGACCAACTACGAATCGCACCCTGAAAGGGTGTCGAGGACTCTAGTCCCCTCCTCAGCCGAGGAGGGGTGGCTGCGCCATCAAGAAAATGTCGCGAAGCCTCCTTTGATGGCGCAGACGGGGTGGTGTTGGTCAAGAAAATTTATTCGTGCTTGAACGAACCACCCCGTCCGCGCCGAATAAGGTGCCTTCGGGACATTTTTGTTGATGGCGCGGCCACCCCTCCTTCTCCAAGGAGGGGACTACGCTTCGCCAACGCAAGTTCTTCTTTGGAAACTGGACGGTAGCCGTCGTATGTGCTTTCAGGTGCGAGGAGTGTTTGGTTCCTGACACGCCTCCGGCGTACATAAACAATGAGAAGCTATTTCCTGAAACGTCTTCTCTTGATCTTTCCAACGCTGTTCGGCATTTCTGTTGTTTCGTTTCTCATCATTCATCTCGCTCCGGGCGATCCCGCAGGAATAAAGATCGAAGAGGAGCAGCGCAGCGGAAACCAACTTCTTGCGGCGCAAATCATCAATGAAACTCGGGCGCTTTACGGGCTCGACGAACCGCTGCTGGTCCAGTACCGGCGCTGGCTGAAGCGAATCGCAACGTTAGATTTCGGCTATTCGTTACGTGATCACCGGCCGGTCATGGACAAGCTCAAAGAGCGCATACCGGTTTCAATCAAACTGAACGGTATCTCACTCCTGCTTGCTTATATGTTATCGGTTCCGCTCGGCATCTACGCTGCGGCGCGTCAACATACCATTCTCGAACGGTTGACCACCGTGCTCTTGTTTGCGCTCTATTCGCTACCGCCTTTCTGGGTAGCAACCATGGCGATCGTCTACCTCGGAGGCGGCGACTTCTGGAACGTATTCCCCGTGTACGGTCTTCAATCCTCAGGATCTCAGAATTGGCCCTGGTGGCAGCAACTGCAGGACCAGGCCTGGCACTTGGTCCTACCGGTCACGTGCATGACTTACTACACGCTCGCCGTTCTTTCACGTTACATGCGGACAGGGATGCTTGAGACGATCCGTCAGGACTTCATCCGCACAGCGCGCGCGAAAGGATTAAGCGAGCGCCTGGTTTTGTACCGGCACGCGCTGCGGAATTCGATGATTCCAATGATCACTCTGCTGGCCGATGTGTTGCCCGCACTCATCGGCGGAAGCATTGTCATCGAAACACTCTTCTCAATTCCCGGCATGGGCTTTCTCAGCTATGAAGCAGTGTTCAGTCGCGACTATCCGCTGCTCATGGGCATTTTCACGCTCAGCGCGTTCCTGACGCTCACAGGCATTCTCATCTCGGATTTCTTATACACGCTCGTGGATCCGAGGATCGCATATGAAAAACGAGCGGCCTGAGAGATACCGCCAAATTCTTGCGCGCCAGTTCCGAAACAACCGTATCGCAATGGCGGGATTTGTTGTCGTCGTCACACTGTTTGGCATTGGGGCCGGCGCGGATTTCATTGCGAACGACAAACCCCTCGTGATGCGGTACCAAGGCCGGATCTATTTTCCTGTGGTAAAGGATTACGCCGTCTGGCTTCGCATTTCGCGCTGGGACCGGCAGTTTCAAAATGTGGGATTCAAAGAATTTGCGAGGGGAAATTTCAAGCAGGGTGATTGGGCGCAATTTCCGCCCGTACCGTACTCTCCAACTGAAGTGAATCTCAGCGAGCCCCTCCGGCGTCCGTCGGAACGACACTTCTTCGGAACAGACGATATTGGACGCGATGTCGCCAGCAGGATCGTCCATGGGGCGCGCGTTTCGCTTTCGGTCGGATTCGTAGCGGTTTCCATATACGCGCTGATCGGATTGTTTATCGGTGCGATCGCCGGATATTACGGCGGCGTTCTGGACATCATCGCTTCCCGTCTTATTGAAATCATGCTGACGATCCCAACGTTTTTCCTCATCATTACGGTCGTTGCGTTCCTGCCGCAGAGCATCTTTAACATCATGGTTGTGATCGGTATTACGAACTGGCCGACCGTCGCGCGGCTGACGCGGGGCGAGTTTCTGAAAGCGAAGTCGCTGGAGTATGTTGTTGCCGCTCGCGCGATGGGCGCGACGGATGGCCGGACCATTTTCCGTCACGTGCTTCCAAATGCGCTGGCCCCGGTATTTGTGGCTGCCACATTTGGCGTCGCATCCGCGATTCTGATTGAGTCGACACTGAGCTTTCTCGGTTTCGGCGTGCCGCCATCGACGGCAAGCTGGGGCTCGATTCTTTCCAACGCGCGTCAATTGCTGCCGAGCGCCTGGTGGTTAACGGCATTTCCGGGCCTCGCGATTTTTCTGACGGTGACGTCCTACAACCTGGTGGGAGAAGGATTGCGGGATGCGACTGACCCTCGTTTGAGGCGCTGAGTTCTGGCTATAATAAGTTGAATGCCGCGGATAAAGACTTTTTACGACGAACTGGGTGTCTCCCGCGACGCGAACGCGGCTCAGATCAAGCATGCCTTCAAAGAGATCGCGAAGATTTACCATCCCGATAAAAATCCACCCGACAGACAGGCGTGGGCTCACGAGCAAATGAGCCGTTTCAACTTCATCGTCCAGACTTTGCTCGATCCGGCTACTCGCCGCGAATACGATGACCTGGTGAAGAAGTACGAGGAAACTCCTCGTCTACCGCGTCCACGCCGGCGCCCACACGAGCAGAACGCCATCGAGCGCGAATACGCGCAGGTTTCGGTGGAGATTATGAATTTGGCAGGGAAGTACTCGAACTGCCGCCTGAAGATGATGATCGGCTCGATCGTCGGCAGCGTTGCCGCCGTGATGCATCTGTCCACCTATTTCATGCCGACCGATATCTTTCAGGACTTTCCGATTATCTTCGCCTTCACTTACTTCTTTACGCTCATCGGCGCGATCATGCTCATCATCGGCATCGCCGATTATCTCGGCCGCGGCCAGTACCGCCGCAGAATCCATGAGCTCGAGCAACGCCGTTCGCAGTTGCGCGAGCGGATGTACGAAGCCTTCGTGATGGATATTTAGCGGTTGCACACGCCGGAGGCGTGCCAGGAAATTAGCCAGGGGTACGCAAAAAACGGGTACCCCTGGCTAATTTCCTGGCACCGCTCCGCGGTGCGAAACGCTTACATAAAATTGGGTGTGTGCAGCTGCGACAGTTCCTCTGCCTCGCGATCCGCGAAACCGATGGCAGTCAGCCGCCGCACGCGATTTTCATGCATCGTTTCATAGAGCTGGATGCGCGCCTTCGTCCCCAAAGGAAGGCGTTCCGGGGAGAGCCCGCCTGCGGCTAGTATCACGAGCGATTCTTCAACGAGAGGATTCAGGCCCTTCATGCCGGAAAGCACGGACGCGCGATCCGCTATAGCGCGATACAGCTTCGCTTTGCACGAGGAGTCGCTTCGCAGTACCGAGCGGATGTGATCCAGCGCAAAATGTACGTGCCGCGTTTCATCTATCCGCGTACGCCGTGCGATTTCGCGCGTCGCGGGATCCGGCGCGTGAGTCTCAATGTATCGCAGTAAATCCATGAACGTTCCTTCACCAAGCACGCTGAGCATGAAACTTGCCTGAACGAAGTCCTCCTGGTCCAGCAGCGTTTTCAAGGAAGCCTGCGTTGAAGCGGAAGAGAACTGAAGCCCGCCGCCATTGGCGAGCGCGCGTTTGACGAAGACCTCGATATGCCGGGCTTCGTCACGCACCTGCGTTGCGAGGAAGAGCACAGTCTCGGCGAAGTGCGGATGAATGCGGGCAATCCATTTGGCCGGAACATATAGCGCCGAAAACTCGTTCTCCGCCAGGAACGTCATTAGCTGACAGACGGCGCGTTCCAGGTCTTCGTCGAGAGGGCGAAGTTGAGACCACGGGATGTCGCGCGATCCATCCCAATGCCCTGCGGTCGCCTGTTCGTAGAACTCGGCTGCGCCTTCGCTCCATGCCTGATTTCGGTCCACAACATCGAAAGGGAACTCCGGACTGCCCTTTTCCACGCTAGCGCCGCGCGGCGCGAATCCATGCGACGGTTCCGCGGTCTGCCGAATTTGGGCAGCATGGCCGAGCAGCCAATGCTTTGTGTCAAATCGTCCGTCTTTGATCGGCCCGCGATTGCCCCAATCGAGTTCCCGATCCGTCAACACGCGGAGCGCGGAACCTTTTTCGATGCGATGCCGCCAGCGGCCATCATTCGATGTCGTGCCCAACCATCGATGAGCGTTGAGGCGCGCCCATGCGGGCAGGTCGTGTTGAGCCGATGCATTGTCCGAGACGATTTCCAACACATCGCCGGTCTTCAGTTTATCCAGGGCACGTCCGGCGAGAATCAGCAGGCCATCAGCAGCGGAAAGATCTCGTGTATCGACGCTAATTGAAGAAGTGAAGGTCATCGACGGCCTCAAACAGAACCCGATAGCCGTCGAGCTGTGGAGAAACCCATCGCTTCAGACCTTCCATTTCGAGGATCTTTCGCTCGGCCGGTT
>QHXA01000285.1:14216-14580 GCA_003222755.1 Acidobacteriota bacterium | reverse complement strand
TTCTGATCACCGTCCGGCTTTTTGCTTTTCCTCCTGAACCGCTTTTGCTGCGGTTTCCTGGGCCTGCTTGACCCATTTGGCAAATGTGACCGGGTCCACGAACGGGTGCAGGTCGCCAGGTTTGCGGGACTTCAGCATCATGCCGCGCTCCAGCACGCCGCCGCCGGGATAGCCATCCTCGCCGGCCCAGCTATGGATCTGCAGGTTCACCTGGACACCTTTGATCTGCGCGACCTTCTTGGCGCTCTCGAGCGACTGCTCCGCTTCGGCGAGTCCGCCTCGATAACCCGCTCCACCCCATAGGATCGCCTTATACGGCGTGCCGCGATCACACACGGTGATTCCTTCGGTCGGCAGCACGCCT
>QHXA01000285.1:8337-14183 GCA_003222755.1 Acidobacteriota bacterium | reverse complement strand
GTCGGCGGTCCGCCCGCTCCGCCCGGACGGCTTCCCGCTTGCTCGATCATCTTCCAGTCTTCTTCGACCGCGACAACGCGAGCACCAGACGCTTCCTGAATCTTTGCTGCACCGCCGAAATGATCGACATGCCCGTGGCTCAAAATGATGTATTTGATGCTCTTGGGATCGATGCCGACTTTTCGGATGTTGCTGATGACATAGTCGACGTAGGGTTCTTGCGCGGAGTCGAAGAGAATGTTGCCTTCCGGCGTTGTCAGCAGCCACACTGAGACATAACCCGGCCCGACATAATAAAGGTTATCGAAGACCTTGAAGGGTTCGATCTTCTGGAACTCAACGTCATTGGCACGGGTGACCCGATAGATCTTGCTCAATGGCTCCGGCGCGGTCTGGCCAATGGCGTTTAAGAAAGTAACCACCAAACCGATGGCCGCGAGCATCATGATGCGTGTCGAAGCTGTCATGTTTTCTCTCCCTTGTGTTCTTCTGTTGGGGCGGTCTATGACGTCTATGACCGCGCATGATTTCGCAATCGCAAGATTGGCGGCGGTCTTAGACCGCCGCTACAGTACACGTTAGAACTCGAGCCGCAGCGCGAACTGGATTTGGCGCTCGCGGTTCGCCGTTTCCGTGATGGTTCCGGCCGTGCCGGCGTACTTGCTCGGGTCGGAGGTATCGAACACCACATTCCCCGCGATCGGACTGTTGAAGTTCGCGTGATTGAGGATGTTGAAGGCCTCTGCCCTGAACTGCAGATTCAGTCTTTCCTTCAGAGGAATCCGCTTGAACAGCGACATGTCCAGGTTGTAGAACCCCGGTCCCGTAAACCGGCCGCGCGACACGTTACCGAAGGTACCGGTGGGTGGCAGCAGGAAGGCATTGGGATCGAAATACCGGCCGGTTTTCTTGAACCCGTCCACTCCCAGAATCACGTTCCCCTTGAAGTTGGGATTCATGAGGGGCACGTCGGGAATGCGCGTATCGCCGTTTCCGCTCTGGTTGACGCCAACGACCGGTGTCATGGGGAAGCCGCTTTGGGCGTTGAAGATGGCATTCAATTGCCAGTTGCCGATCAGCTTGTCGACGAATCCTGTGGCACCGCTCCCGAGAGCGCGGCCGTTGCCGAACGGTAGCTGGTAGCTCGAATTTGCGTTGAACTGGTGCTTCAGGCTGTAGGATCCGATTCCCCGGCTGAGCTTCGGATTGTACGGGTTTCGCAGCGTCGCCGTGTCATTGTCGGCGGAGGGGCCGAGAATGGCGGAGCTGATATCCATTATCTTCCCCCAGGTGTAATTGGTCTTGAAACTCAATCCATTTCGGGCCCGCTTGGTCAGAGAGATATTCGCTGCATGGTAGCTGGCGGTTCCCATATACATCCAGGTATTGGTGGTGCCGAGAAAGGGGTTCGGACGAGCTCCCACGGGGATGTACTCGGTTCCCTGCGGGACCGTGACACGAAACCGTGCTGCGCGCGTTCCGCCGCTCAGGCATCCGGCGGAGTTATCGCAAATCACCGGTTTAATCGTATTCAGATCCGTCGAGGTTGAGAGGTGATAGGACTGGTGGCCCACATAGCCGACCTGAACCGCGAGGTCTGAGGTAATCGACCGTTCAATCTCCAAGGTCCATTGTTGGATCGTGGGGGTGTGCATGTTCGGGTCGAGACCGCCTACTGTATAGATCGCACAGGCCGGCTCCCGCAACGGTGAATCGGCGCTGCAAGTGGGCGGCGGCGCCGTTGAACCGGCCAGCGGAATGATCGAAAGCATCGGCCTGCCCGTAATCAACAGCCGCGCGTTGAAGGGCTGATTGGCATTGAGCCGGTGCGCGAGATTGTCCTGGAGATCGTTGTGAATTCCAAACGCGGCCCGCACCGACCAGGTTCCCTTACCGCTCGGGTCCCAGGCCACGCCTACGCGCGGCTGCAAGAGCGCTTTGGCGTAGTTCTTTACGAACGGTGAGCGGCCAATTTGCGGATTGGTCTGCAGGATCCCGTTCGCGTCAAAGAGGTAATTGGAGGCGCGGTTGTTCACTTCATTCCAACCGTTGGTCATCTCGTCCCGTAATCCCAGGCGCACCGTTAGATTCGGTCTCAGCTTTATTTCATCCTGGAAATACACGGCGGCTTCAATCGAAGTGAAGGTCAGTGGCTGCGGATTCACGGCTGCCAGAAACTGCACCGGCTGATCCTGGAGAAATTCCAACAAGCCGTTATAACTGGCGGTACCAGCATTATTCTGGGCCGAGGAGAACGCGGTTTGGCGGACCCGCATGAACCACGCGCCCATGCTCAGGTTGTGGTACCCAAGCGTCATGCGCAGGTCATCGGAGAAGGTGTAGTTTCGTCGTTGATTGTAATGAAGGTTCTGGCCATTGGGCGGCACGATGGAAGTCGGAGTGTTCGTGGTCGCCCCACCTCCAAAAACGAACGCGCCGGGGGCGCCTTTGCCCGCGCCAGTCATCATTAGTAAGTTGTCGGGAAACGCCTGCAAGGGTAGGTTCGAATTCTGTCCCCGCGCGTGCGAGACCCCAAAGTTCGCCGTATTCAGGATGGTCGGAGAGAAAATGTGCGTGTTCTGCAAGCCGAGTGTATAGAGAACTCGCCGATCGTTGCTGCGGAAAATCGGGTCGTCAGCCGGGTTGTTTCGTAAGCCCTGCGACTCGGTGAGATTCAGCGAGAAGGAATCCTTGCTGGATACGTTGTAGTCGTAGCGGATCAGGCCGAAGTCTTCCTTCACCTTCCGCGAGGGATTACTGTTGAGGTAGGCCAGTCCGGTAGGCAAGCCTCTCGTATCCAGTATCTCTGCGCCATTCGGCTCCGGCCAGTAGGCGAAGAACGGCAGCATGCCCCGCTGGAGATTAGGCACTTCCACATACTGCCCGGAAGCGTTCGGCAGACGGCCCAGCCGGGCCTGCAGGTTGGGCACAATGGCAACGCTGGTCACAGCCAGCCGCTCCCGAAATCCTTCGTAGTTGCCGAACACAAACATCTTGTCTTTGATGATGGGGCCTCCCAGCGATCCGCCAAACTGGTTCCGCTTGAACGGCGCGGCATCGGCTTTTCCGTCCCCATCCAGGTCGTTACGGTCGAAGAAGTTCCGCGCATCGAATGCGCTGTTCCGCAGGTACTCGAAGGCGGCTCCATGCCACTGGTTCGTGCCCGATGTGGTTACCACCGTGATCTGCCCGCCAGCACGTTTGCCATACTCCGCGCCATAGGTATAACCGAGAACGTTGTATTCCCGGACTGCGTCCACGCCGAGCAACTGCTGGCTGGCCCCTTGCGGCGCGATGTATTGGCCGGTCGCGTTATCGCCCACGTAGTCGACGCCGTTCATCGTGAAACGGTTGGTTTCCGTCCGCTTGCCCCCGACGGAGAACGAGGACCCGCCGGAATGAGCGTTGTTATTGACCGTGCCCGTGTTGAGCGTCAGAAGCTGTTCGAAGCTGCGTCCGTTCAGCGGCATGTCCTTGATCTGCCCCTCATTGATCAACCCCGAGGTGGAACTCAGGGTCGTGTTCACGAGCGGGGCCTCCTCTATCACTGTTACATGCTCAGCGGCGCCTCCTACTTCCAACGTCAGATTGACGATGGCTTCCTGACCAATCACCAGATTGATCCCGCGGCGCACTTGCTGCTTGAAGCCCGGTAAGTCTGTAGTGAGTTCATACGGGCCGACCGGCAGGAGCGGGATTGTGTAACCGCCATTCTCGCTGGTCACGGCCGTGCGGGTCAGCCCGCTCTCGATATGCTTGACAGTGACAGTCACTCCCGGGATCACCGCTCCTGTTGTGTCACGCACGAAACCTGAGATAGCCGCCGAGAAACCTTGCCCAAATACCAAGCCAGTTGCCAATACGATCGAAATCACCATCACATTCAACGACATTATTAGCCTGCAGAAACTTGTTCCTCGTCCGTTGACCATAACTCCACCTTTCTTTGAGATGCGCGTGAGTTCGCCGGAGCCTCATCACAGCGCGGAATTCGGCTGCCCCGACGAAACACTACGGCCGATTTCTAGCCCTGAAAAACGCTACAGCCCGGTCCTACTGATTTAGAAAACACCGGACTGTATTCGTCGCGAAATCCGCAAATAATGCCGCAACTCGTAATCGTCACCACCCGAGCTTGCTAGCGATGACATGCGCATTTTAAAAAATGCTCTTATTATTGTCGGAAGGCTACGCTGGTTTTCTGAACTCGTCAAGAAGATGAAGCATTCGATTAAATGCGCGAAGCTCGCCCTCAGATTAAATCCGCGTCTCGGTGTAATCCGCGGCTAAAATATGTGAATGGCGGACAAGCTCATTGGCAGCTTGATTTACGATAACCACCCCATCCCGAAAAAATCTCGCGCTCTCAAAGAACGCCTGAAAGTTCCGGTGGCAATTGCGCTCGTTCTGATTTTCATTAGCGGAATCACCTACAAATTTGCGAACTACCGAGAAGAGCGCCGCGTGCGGCAATTCATGGAAGCTATTGAAAGCGGCCAATACGACCTGGCGTATCAGCAATGGGATGCCGACGCCCGTTACACGATGAAGGACTTTCTCCAGGATTGGGGCAAAGATGGGTACTACACCAAAGGAATGCATCAGGCGCGTGTCATAGACTCGAATGGCAGGGGCGGCGCGGTCATCGTGTATGTGGCAATTGATTCGTTGAAAAGTCCGGTGGCTTTTCGAGTGGACAAAGAAACGCTGAAACTGTCGTTCTCACCGATCAGTAAATATCCTTCTCCATGAGTATTCTGTCTTCAGTTTTGGTTCTGGCACTGACAACCGTCAATCTCGACGTCGTGACGGTTCCGCTTTCCAACGAGATCAAGATTGCGCTTACTCCGGGAGCGCGCAGCGAGATCCGGCGGGAAGGCACCGTGACCAGAATTAAGATCGATATCGATCGGGTGGCAGCTCCATCGACGCTCGGACCAGCATTCAATACATATGTTGTTTGGGCCATGTCCCCGGAGGGGATTCTCGATAATTTGGGTGAATTAGAGGTTAAAGGCGGCAAAGGGCTGTTCAGCGCTACGACCCGCTTGACGCAGTTCGGGCTTTTCATCACTGCCGAACCGCATTACATGGTCGATCAGCCCAGTTCGGCTGTTGCCTACCGCAGTCAAATCCCTGAGACTGATGTCCGCCGTAGGACCATGCCGGCCGAAGTTGGCACATACGATTATTCGCAGCTCAAACCGGTTTCCAGCACCGGTGTTCATAATTATCGCTCAAGCCGCCGGTGCGGAGCGTTTAGCACCAACAGATTTTCGGAATGCGCAAGTGGCGTTGGGCGCCCTAGAGGAGTTGGTCAACCGGGCAGCCCCGTCGATATCCTCTGGCCCACTGCGCATGAAGCGATCCGCTGGTCTCAGCGCGCTGCGGCTACCGCCAGAGGGAAAAGATAGGGAGTAGCCACAAAGAGGCACAAGATGCACAAGAAAATCATCTTGTGCATCTTGAGCCTTTTTGTGGCTGTAAATCTCGGTAGAAATCCTCAATCCTTGGCACCACGCTCCGCATATCGAAATTCTTCTCCACGTGCTCGCGCGCCTCTCCGATGAATTCGCCGGGCCGTACGGAGCGAATCGCTTCGGCCAGGGCAGCCGGATCGTGGGGCGGGATCAGCACACCGCGCACAATTTCCGCAGGGCCGCCGCGATTCGTCGCGATGACGGGAATTCCCGATGCCATCGCCTCGAGCAGCACGATGCCGAATGGCTCCTCCCACGACGGCACAATCACCATATCGATCTTGCCGAAGAATTCGGGCAACGAAACAAACCCGAGAAACTCAACGGGCAGGCCGGCGGCTTTCTTCTTCAACTTTGCTTCATATA
>QHXA01000285.1:5413-8275 GCA_003222755.1 Acidobacteriota bacterium | reverse complement strand
ATGGTGCGAGATTTGCCCGATAAGCCCGACACTCACAGGACAGTGAAAAGCGTGCGGCTGATATGAAAATTTTTCAAGGTCCACCCAATTCGGAATCACAGACGCCTGCTTGGGCTTCAGCGGCTGCAGCGTATTTAGGATCTGCGCAGTTGGAGCAATCCAACCATCGACGCGGTTGTACAGAAAATGGCCGCGAATGGGATACAACAGGTGGCGCGTAAATACAACTTTCACAGCCGGAATGTTCCAAGCCGCCGCCGCAACGATGGTGTAGTCGCGGGCCACGTGCGCGTGAACGATGTCGAATTGTTCCCGTTTAAGAATCGATCTGAGGCGAACCGCCGTAAACAAATCGGCAGAGTTCAGGAAAGGCAACGCGATATCCGGATGGAGCGCTCCGTCACCCCGGCCGGCGACCACCACCGCGTGCGCGCGTCCGCGTAGAGCTTCGATTAACTGCAGGAGGTGAGTTTCACCGCCGCCGATATTGGAGGCCGAACTAACCTGCAGGATGCGCATTACGAAAATTCGACTCTGTCTTCGAAATCAGACAGCAGTTCGGACCGGCTCACCGTGGCCGTTCCCACCTTACCGACCACAATTCCAGCAGCGTGATTCGCCAACACGGCGGCTTCCTCCATCGTGGCAGCGCCGGCTTGCGCCAGCGCGAGCATGGCAATGACGGTGTCGCCCGCACCTGTCACATCGAAGACCTCGCGCGCGAATATCGGGAGATGCTGCGGGCGGCTGCGGTTCGAAGCACTGAAGAGCGACATCCCCTGTTCACCTCTTGTGATCAGCGCGTATTCGCATTCGAATCTTTGAAGCAGTCGTTCGCCCGCGTCTTCCAGTGAGCGTTGGCCGTCGATGACGGTCCCGGTGAGCAACTCCGCTTCCTGCTGGTTCGGAGTGATGACTGTGATCGGCCGGTAGTAATCGGCATGATGCACTTTCGGATCAAGATATACGGGGATACCCGCGCTGCGGGCCTTTGGAAGTACGGCTGCCAATAGCTCGCGGTTGACAACGCCTTTGTTGTAGTCCGAAACAATGACGGCCCCAGCGCGAGGCAGATGCTCGAAAAACAGTCCAGCGAGCTCGCGATTCAGCTCGGGCGGAACCGGCCCTTTACTTTCTCGATCCGTCCGCACAACCTGCTGGTTGTGCGCAATGATTCTCGTTTTTAGCGTGGTGGGACGATCCGCTTGTATCACCCCATATGTCGCAATTCCCGAGTTGCGCAACAGCTGTTCGAAACGCTCCGATGCGGCGTCGCGTCCGACGACGCCAATCGGAATCGGTACTCCCTCGAGCCCGCGGATATTAGCAGCAACATTCGCAGATCCTCCGAGCCGATATGTTTCCTCAACGACTTCAACTACGGGAACCGGCGCCTCCGGCGAAATCCGGTTAACTTTGCCCCAGATGAATTCGTCCAGCATCAGGTCGCCGAGAATGAGGATCGTTTGCGCGGAGAAAGTATTTAGGATTTGTTCGAGGCGGTTTCTGTTCATCGGCGGTGAAGAAAAGCAATAGCCACAAAAAGAGCCAAAAGGCTCCAAGACTTTTTGTGAATCTTGAGCCTTTTTGTGGCTATACGATCGTTCATGTATCCAACAACTCCGCCACTGCCGCGTTGACTTGCTCCACCGTGACGGACTCAATACACAGCGGTGATGCAGCGACGAGGCAACGATAACCCGGACACGGATTGCACTCAAACGGATTCTGAACAACCCGGTGCTCTACGGCCCAGGGTCGCCAGCGGCGCGAGTCGGACGAACCCCAGACGGCAATGGTTGGCGTGGAGACAGCTGCGGCAAGATGCATCGGGCCCGAGTCATTGCCGATGTACAGCCGCGCGCCGCGAATCAGCTCGGCCAGCTCCGGAATTGTCAGGCCCAGTAGAACGACCGTTCCTTCGAGTTCTTGCGCTAATTGGCCCGCGACCGATTCCTCTCCGGGCCCGGACGTTATGACAATCGTGAATCCGCGCGACGCCAGAGTGCGAGCAACCTCGGCGAATCGCCGCGGTTCCCATCGCTTTGTCGGCATAATTGCGGCGGGATGAATCACGACATACGGACGGCCTTTCAATCGTTCCTGGATCCGGGCGGCTTCCGCCGCATGCGGTTCATACCGCAGAGCAGGCGCGCGTTCACGCCGCACGCCGAGCCATTGAAGCAGAGCCATGGTAGATTCCACCGTGTGTGCCGAAGAAGGCGGCGCCGGTAACAGACCGTGATACAGCTTCGACGCACGATAGTGTTCCACGCCAATCCTTTTCCCCCACGCCAGACACGAGTACGCAAGACTCGTCGGCCCGCCGTGCAGATTTACGATCGCGTTAAAACGCCGCGTGAGTAATCGAATCGCGGTCGAAAATTTTCCGCCGGCAATCAGGATTTGGTCAAAATCAGGATTTCCGTCGAAGCAACTCGCAAGTCGAGCTTCGACGAGCACGGAAATGCGAAAGCCGGGGAACTCTTCCTTCAGCGCACGCACCGGTCCGGTCAACAACACGCAGTCTCCCATCGAACGGAGACGTATGAAGAGGATTCGAGCTCTCGAAGGAAGCCGATGAAAAAGGTCTTTAGTCTTCAATTTTCGCTTCGCTGATCAGCATCACAGGGATGTCGTCGCGAATCGGATACACCCGGCGGCACTGACTGCACTTTAATCCTTGGCCGTTTTCGGTCAGGTTGATCGGGGCCTTGCAGAGTGGACATACAAGAATTTTCAGAAGCTCAGGATTGACGGCCATAGCGGGCCACATGGTACCACAAGAACTGTAGCGAGATGCACCGCGGAGCTCCATTTTTGCGCACGCCGGAGGCGTGTCAGGAAATTAGCCGGGGGTTA
>QHXA01000285.1:3544-5388 GCA_003222755.1 Acidobacteriota bacterium | reverse complement strand
TTATCTGAAACCAAATACAGCCGCACCCTGAAAGGGTGTCGATGACTCCTCGCACCCCCGCCGGCCCCTTGCCGGGGTGCGATCCTTAGTGCGCCTCAAAACCCAGGGGGTACGCAAAAAACCTACCCCTGGCTAATTTCCGAGCACCGCTCGGCGGTGCGAACTGTCCAAATTCCGGCGGCGGTCATAGACCGCCGCTACAGTTGTCATTGTGCTATAGTGCCGGTTCAGGCAACCATCCCTGCCGGTTACTGCCCCTTTTAAACGATTTTGAACCGGTTGCATCTAAGTCAATTTTTATGTCTAGGAAGAGATTCCTCATCGCATTCGCATTCTTGTTCGTGCTCCTGACGACCACCTGGTCCTACGGTACAACTGTGCAACGTCTGGGCCTGGAGGATCTCGTCAAGAAGGCTCACGCGATCGTCGTCGGCAAAGTGACGAACTCGCATACGTACTGGAGCACCGATAACAGATTCATCCTCACGGACTACACCATCGAAGTGGATGAAAACATCAAAGGCAGTAATAGCCGCACTGTTTCCGTCACAACAGTAGGCGGCAAAATCGGTGACACTGAGCTATACGTCTCCGGGATGCCGTCCTTTGCGAAAGGTGAAAACACCGTCCTGTTCATTGAACAGAGCGGCGCGTATCAAACTGTCGTTGGCTTGGGCCAGGGGAAGTTCACTGTTACGAATGGCGAGGTAGCAAACAACGTTTACGACCTTTCATTTCCGGACGGCCGCCCAGGAAATTCCGTAAAGATGCCGCTCCAAACATTCAAAGCTCAGATCCGAATTTTTCTGAATCGATAGCCTTGAAGAAGTCCGGCCTCATTTTTTGGTTATTCACGGTTTGCACGAGCGCTTTCGGCTACACCCGCATCACTACCACTTCCGGCGAAATGCCGAAATGGTCTTCGATGCCGGTTTCATACTGGATCAATGAAAAAGGTCTTTCGCAGATCGGAAACGGGAGCGAATTCGCTGCCATCCACGCGTCATTTCATACCTGGGAAAACGTCGCAAGCGCGGATGTCGGATTTGTTTACAAAGGTACCACCACCGTTACCGGCGCCAATCACGATGGCATGAATGTCATTTCGTTTTCCGACACAACCGTGCCGCTTGGGTCATCCACCATCGCGGCGACGTTTTCGTTTTTCAAGAGTGAAGTCGGAAGCGACGATCGGATCCATCGGGTGTTTGACGAAGCGGATATTGTGTTTAACCCTGCGCTCGACTTTTCCACAAGCGCTGAAGATAGCAAATTCGATATTCAGAGCGTGCTCACGCACGAAATCGGCCATCTGCTTGGCCTGGATCACTCCGGCCTGGTTTCATCCGTAATGGTGCCTTTTGGTGCGCCTTCGCAGCTTGATCAGCGGATGTTGACCTACGACGACATTGCGGGAATTACGGAGATCTATCCGAGGGCATCCGCTACGGCAGGTTTCGGTCAAATTCGAGGAACGATCCGATCGGGCACTGCGGGAATTCTGGGCGCGCACGTCGTTGCGCTCACGACTGCGGGCACTACTCTGGTCTCGACACTTTCGCAACCCGACGGCAGTTACCTTTTGCGATCCCTCCCTTCGGGTTCGTACAAGGTATTCGCCGAACCACTGGATTCGCCGGTTACGAAAAGCAACATCGGCGGTTCGTTCTACGCAAACGGCAGAACGGATTTTGGTACGACATATTTCGGCAACGTCTCGACGCAGTCGGAGGCTAGGACGATCACCGTGACCGCAGGCGGCACAGCAACCGCAAACATCGATACACTTCCGAAAAGCGCCACCGGTTTGAATCTGACCAGGCCCGCTTTCGGCGTCCGTATGG
>QHXA01000285.1:570-3521 GCA_003222755.1 Acidobacteriota bacterium | reverse complement strand
TTGTCTTTACCGCTTCGACGACCGTGATCTCGCTCGGTGCGCCCACGTTCGGCGGAAGGATTTCGTCGGCGGCGTCGACCAGCGCGCGAATCGGTGTTTCCGTCGCGAGTAGCGCAGCGCCGGGTGCGATAAATCTGGCCGTCAATCGCGGTGCGGATGCATCGGTTCTAGCGGGCGCGCTTGTGATTACGGACACTCCGCCGCGAAACATCAGCATTGCTCCCGCATCCGGGCCAGTCGATGGCGGTACACCGGTCACAGTGACAGGGACCAACTTCCGATCCGGCGCGCAAGTCTACTTCGGCGGCATAGCAGCGGTTGGAATGAGCGTTGTCGATTCCGGAACGATTCTCGCGAATGTGCCGGAGAATTCCTCAGGCCCCGTTAATGTCGTCGTCGTCAATTCCGATGGAACCTGGGGTGCGGCGCCACGCGCGTTCACGTATGATGCGCTGCCGCCTGTGATCACGCGCATCACACCGTCGAGCGGACCGGCGACAACCTCAGTAATCATCGAAGGACAGAACTTCGATTCTCAGTCGCGAAATGTCAGCGTCCAGTTCAATGGCGTTGAAGCGCGGGTTGTCAGCGCCACTCCAAGTGCCATCACAACGATCGTGCCCTTTGGGGTCATTAGTGGCCCAATAACTCTATCTGTTTTCGGAAAATCCGTGTTGGGTCCTGTGTTTACGGTGACTTCACCCGCGCTTAGCACGAACATTCGCACCCCTGTATTCAAGTTTATCGACGCCAGTGTGGATACGGGCGGCACGAATCTGACGTTCAGTAATAATGATGATAGCGTCGCCGTCGCAACTCTGCCTTTCAAATTCAGTTTGTTCCGCGACATTTATCTTCCAGGGTCGCCACTCTCCATCACGACGAATGGCTTCCTGAGTTTCGAAAACATTTCGAGTGCCGAATTTCAAAATGGTCCGCTTCCCGGACAGAGTGTCGCGCGGCCCAGCGGGACCACTGGAGTGATTCCTCCAGCTCTTGTGGCGCCGTTCTGGGATGATCTCGCGTTGAAGGCGGGCAGCGCGGTGACGACGCGCATTATCGGTGACGCCCCAAACAGGCAATTCGTTGTGCAGTGGTCGAACCTTAGCATCCTTGATGAAGAGGGCACAGATTTGAACGCGAGCCTCACGTTCGAAGTGGTGCTGTTCGAGGGCAGCAACGATATTCAATTCCTGTACCGCAGCATGGAAGGCCCGCGATCGGACGGATCGAGTGCAACCATCGGCGCTCAAGATTTGAAACGGACGGTCGCGATCCAAAGCGGTTTCAATCAGCCGATCGTGTCTTCGGGATATTTCAAGATCTACCACTTCGAGAATGGCGGCTATGCGGAACTGGCGCCGGATCTGACGCCGCCATCAAAGCCCGTGATAACGGACGAAGGCACCCTCACCGCAAACAGGACACAGCTCGCGGTGTCGTGGATATCCGACGATGCCGAATCCGGAATTCGCGAATACCAGTATGCGATCGGCACGACGGCGGGAGGTACTGAGGTCAAGCCGTTTGCTTCCACGACTCACAACTCGATTGTCGTGACAGGATTGAACCTGCAGTCCGGCGTCAATTATTACTTCGCGGTGAAAGCAATCAACGGCGCGGGTTTGGAAAGTGAGACCGGTGTTTCCGACGGCATTCGTTACGATCCGGCATATCAGCCGCAGGTAAAGATCATTCCTTCGGCGCCGCACGGCAGCAGCGAATTCACGGGTCTGGCATTGCTTGCTCCTACCGCAATGACCGTTGTCTTGAGAGCGTACGATTCCACGGGTGCGATCATTCTCGGCTCGGGCATTCGTAATCCCACCACGATCTCTTTGGCGGCAGGCCAGCAATCCATAAAGTTAGTTTCGGAAATTTTTGGAATTCAAAATTTCGACGGATGGGTTGAAGCCGAGGCATCTGGGCCCGGATTGGGCATCTTCACGGCGACAGGCGCTTGGGATCGGTCCACGCTCGATAGTAGTGTCGTGCGGGACACGTCAGCCGATTTCGTGCTGTTTCACGCTGGGGCTTCCGCAATTATTGTCAATCCATCCTCGCGCGCCGCGAACGTGACGATGACTGCATTGAGCACGAACGCGAATCAGTCTTTCACGATTCCGGCCAGGGGACGGTTTGTCACAACGCTCACAGGTGCAGTTCGCATTCGGTCGTCTGAACCGCTGGCAGTAATCGAACGCTTAGGTAGTCCGGGCAAGTTGGCGATCAATGCGGCTGTGCCGGTAACCGATGCCCAGACCACGCTCGTGTTTCCACATGCGGTGGCCGGCGGTGGATACGTGTCCACCTTGACTCTGGCGAACGCTAGCGGGACCGCGCAGACCGTTACGGTCGCGTTTGGCACATCCACGGCGACAGTGCAGGTGCCGCCGAACGGTTCGACTCGAATACAGGTAGCCACGCTGCTGAAGACAGTTGTGTTTAACGCAGGAGCCGTGACGGTAAACACCAGCGGACTCTCGGGCCCGCCGGCAATCGTCGGTGTTTTAGACATAGAAAATGAGAAGGGTATGGTGACCGTGGGTGCACGGCCGGCCGCAACGGAAGTCACGCTGCCGTATGTCGCCAATGGTAACGGCATGTTTACCGGCCTGGCTGTGGCAGCCGGGAGCAGCGCGGCAAACGTTACAGTCGAAGTTTATGAGCCAAGCGGCAGGGCGGTGAAATCGGCCACGGTCTCTGTTGGAGCAAACCAGCAGATCGGCCGATTACTCAGTGAAGTGGTTCCGGCTGCCGCAGCGCAGGCCGGTGGATACATTCGTCTTCGTTCGGATCAGCCGATCTGGGCTTGGGAAATTTACGGCTCCGGGGAGATGATGGCTTCCGGCCCGCCGTTGTAAAGGGGCTGGACGTTTGCGCACGCCGGAGGCGTGGCGGGAAATTAGATAGGGGTACGCGGGTTTTGCGTACCCCTGGACTGCATAACC
>QHXA01000285.1:0-515 GCA_003222755.1 Acidobacteriota bacterium | reverse complement strand
TTCCTCGCACCCTTTCAGGGTGCGGCTGTTTTTGGTTTCAGACAACCGGGGGTTGCGCTCGCTCCCGCTCGCTTAACCCCCGGCTAATTTCCTGACACGCCTCCGGCGTGCGTCGTGGCTACTCCTCCGCTTCCTCTTCGCCCGCGGCGCCTGCCTTGGCGTTCGCAATCACCTTGTCGGCCAGGTGTGCAGGCACTTCGTCATAGTGGCTGAATTCCATCGTGTAGCTGCCGCGCGCGCCGGTTTTCGATGTCAAATCGGAGGCGTAATTCAACATTTCGGCGAGCGGCACCTGGGCTTTGATGACCGTCGTATGGCCACGGACCTCCATACCCTGCACGCGTCCACGACGGCTATTCAAATCGCCCATGAGGTCGCCGGCGAATTCCTCCGGCCCATGCACTTCCACGTTCATGATGGGCTCCAGCAGGACTGGCTTCGCTTCCCTGATTCCCTTTTTGAACGCAAGAGACCCCGCAATCTTGAATGCCATTTCCGACGAATCGACCTCGTGG
>QHXA01000115.1:3854-21359 GCA_003222755.1 Acidobacteriota bacterium | reverse complement strand
CATGGGCCCGATTTCTTGGAAGCGTGAATACTGCCAAACATACCAACAGCCGGCAGGCCTTGGTTCCGAAGTTCCTGCACTAACGCTGCATGCACTTCGCCCAGCAATGCCGCCGCTACTGCGCCGAGCGTGTTCTCGTCGGTCACACGCAGTCCTTCAATGAAAACCGATCTCACGTTCATTCGTTCCAGCATGCGGGTGATCTGGACGCCGCCTCCGTGCACGACTGCCGTCCGATCTGTCACAATGCGGCGAATCGCTTCGACTGCCTTCACCGGATCCTGTAAAAGTGCTCCACCGACTTTGACGACCTTTGTCACTAAAGCAACCCTGCGGTGGGTTCACACCCAAACATCAGATTCAGATTCTGCACGGCCTGCCCTGCCGCGCCCTTGACCAGGTTGTCGATGGCCGAAACGAGGACCGCGGTTGTGCCCTTCGCCACGACGCCGATCGAACAGATGTTTGTGCGGGTGATGCTCTGTACATTCGGCAGCTGACCGGCTGGTAACACACGCACGAACGGCGATTTCGCATAAGTTTCCGTCAGAATCGAAAGCACTGAACCCCGCTCGACTGCCCGCAATGTGATCGTATTCAGGATTCCACGGCTGATCGGGATTAGATGCGGCGTAAAGACGAACCGATCAAATGTGGCGCCACGCAGCTGAGCGACCATTTCCGGCGTGTGCCGGTGCTGGAGCACGCCATATGCGCTGAGGTTTTCGTTGACCTCGCAGAAATGCGTTTCCCGCTTTGGTGATCGGCCGGCCCCCGACACGCCGGACATTCCGTCCACCACAACTGTGCACGCGGAATCGATCGCCGCCGCATTGTAGATCGGAATGAGCGGCAACACGGCGGCGGTCGCGTAGCAACCGGGATTTGCCACGAGCTTCGCGCCACGAATTTGCTCGGACAGAAATTCCGGAAGACCGTACACGGCTTCCTGCAGCAACTGGGGCGCCGTATGCGCGAACCCGTACCATTCCTGGTATTGCGCGGGTTCTTTCAGCCGGAAAGCGCCGCTCATATCCACCACTCGATAGCCTTCCTGCAGCAATTCCGGGACCAGGTGCAGCGACAATTCGTGCTCCGTCGCAAGAACTACTGCGTCGGGCGAAAAAGAGCGGAGCCGTTCCATGCTAAATGCCTCAGCACCAGATCTGTCATCCGCCTTCGACGCGAACCTGCCCGCGGCCTTGAAGTTCGGGTGTGTTGCCAGAATGCGATCCAGCTCCTGACCGGCATAGCCGGTCACGCCTACGATCGCAATACGGCCTGCATAAATATTCATCATGGTGAATATTTAACCATAACGCCGGCTGAAAGTTGACAGGAATAGCTATTCCTCTTTTCACTTTCGGTTGCAGGGGCACTATTTTCTGAGAGTCGGCGAGTCGAGATCAAGCGCGTCGATAGGAATCAGTTCCGCTTTCCCCAGAGGCTCCACCTGATGTGTGAACCCATTGGCTTTACCCACGAGAACCACGGCTACATTTTCCGAAGAGATTTTGTCTGTCGCGACACGGAGCACATCTGCCGCAGTGACGTCTGCAAGGCGATCCCGAAAGGTCTTCAGGTAGTTGTCGCCGAGCTCATAAAGGAAAACTGTCGTCAATCGATTCGCGAGATTGTTGGGAACCTCGATGTTCAATGGAAAGCTCCCGATCAGGTACGACTTCGCGTTGCTCAGCTCATCGGGTGGAACTTCAGCCGATCGAAACTTCTGGATCTGATCCAGAAGCAGGTTCAGCGTCTCAGCAGTTTTCTCCGTTCGAGTATCGGTCGTGGAATAAAAGTCGCCCCGACCGCGGTGGGGCTCAATGCCCGTGTACGCGCCATACGTGAGGCCGCGTTCCGCGCGCAGCGTTTGGTAGAGCCGGCCAGAACCGGAACCACCAAGGATGTAGCTCGCAACGAGTACGTTGAAGTAATCGGGGTCCTTCCTTGCAACCGTGGTATGGCCGACGCGAATTTTGGTTTGCACCGAATCCGGTTTATCAACGATGACGAGACGCCGGCCTTCGAGCTTCGGAATTTCAGTCTCGTTACGCTGCGGCACGTCTTTCTTTTGCCAGCTACCGAACCACTGCTCGGCAAGCTTGAACGATTCTGCTGACGACAGATCGCCCACAATCGCTAAGGCTGAAATATTGGGTGCATAGTACGTGTTGTGAAACTTCACGACATCGTCGCGCCGGATTCTCGGGATCGATCCCAGCGTACCGCCCTGCAGGTGTGCGTAGGGATGGTTTCCATAAATGACGCGTTGAAAAACGGCATCGGCCAGAAAATCCGCATCTTGCATATTGGCGATGAGGTTCGATGCTGCCTGCTGTTGGTCGCGCGCAAGCTCTTCCCCCGAAAACGCGGGATGCATGATGATGTCGTTCATCAGCTCGAACGCTACATTCACGCTGTCCGTCAGCGCACGTGCTGTGATGTTGGTACTCTCCATGTCGGCGGCGGCTTCCACGGTACCGCCGACCTGATCGATGAGTTCGGCGATCTGAGTGGCGGTGCGGGTCTTGGTCCCTTTATTGAGGAGATCCGCCGTGAACGCCGCGACGCCCGGCAAGTTCGCCGGATCACGCTCGGCGCCGGCGGTGATCATCAGGCGTATTGCAACGATGGGTTGCTCGTGGTACTCGAGCGCATAGACCGTCAGGCCATTGGGAAGAACTTTTTTGTCATAAGAAGGGAAGTCTACACGGCCCAGCGGTGCTGGAGCAGGCGGTCCTTCGGGCTTCGGCCGTGATGATGAGCAGGCGGTGAGGAGCAGGATCGCCAATAACCCAATACGTCGCCCAAGCCTCATTTCGGCCTCACAATCAGCACCGTCCGATTTTCTGGCCCGAAATACATCCGCGCCACGCGCATAATGTTGTCTTTCCCTACCTTCATGAAGAGATCGTATTCGCTATTCACGGTCGCGGTATTGCCGTGAATCACGGATGCGTGCCCGAGTGCCTGCGCCTTCTCCTGCACCGACTGCCTGCCGAACGCGTACTCCGCGCGCATTTTGTTTTTTGCTTTGTCCAGTTCTGTGTCGCTGACGGGCTCCGTCGCCAATCGGGACAACTCCGCATTCAGGGCCCTTTCAGCCGCTTCCATTGAAGCGCCCCGGTTCAAAATGATGGTTGCAAAAAACAAGTTCGGATGCTCGGTGAAATTTCCACTCGCCTCCGCTTCCAGCGCCAGCCGCTTTTCGTAAACGAGCGACCGGTAGATTCGCGAGCTACGTCCGTCCGAAAGAATGCTCGATGCGATCACTAGGGGATAGGAATCCGGGTCACCATCAGCTGGGATATGGTACCCCGCGACATACGCAGGCAGCGGCACCGCTTTAGTGTGCAAAACCCGCCGCTCCTTATTCTGAGGCGGCTCCGTCACCGACGGCCGCACGATGGACTTTGATCCTTGAGGAATATTGCCGAAGTACTTCTTCATCCACTCCAATGCTTGGTTCGTTCTGAAGTCACCTGCAACGACTACCGTCGCATTATTCGGAACGTAATACGTGTGATAGAACTCCCGCACATCTTCGATTCCGGCCGCATCCAGATCCTTCATGCTGCCAATAGTGATGTGCTTGTAGGGGTGGACCTGGAACGCATTGTCGTAGAGCAGCTCATTCAGATCGCCGTAAGGCGGGTTGTCGATACGGGTCAACCGCTCCTCTTTCACAACGTCGCGTTCAGCCTTGAAATTTTGTTCGGACACATCGAGCGTCGTCATCCGATCCGCTTCCATCCATAGAACTTTCTCCAGGTAATTGGCCGGAACGGTTTCCCAATATACCGTCACATCATCTTGCGTGTACGCATTACTGACGCCGCCTGCATTCGTAATGATCTTGTCGTGTTCCTCGGGCTTGATGTGGGCAGAGCCTTTGAACATCAGGTGCTCAAACAAATGCGCGAATCCGGTGCGTCCAGGTTTCTCGTCTTTGGAACCCACGTGGTACCAAATCTGAACGTTTGTTACGGGTGTCGAATGGTCCTCGTGTGTGATGAGCTTCAAGCCGTTCGATAGAGTTGTCTCGTTATACACGATAGGCTTTGGCCGCGTGACCGGCGCCTGAAGCAGGAGGAACAGCGATAGCGATAAGCAGAAACGCATGTGTCAGATCGTAACAAACCAGGCAGCGAACGCCCAGCCTTGCACGGTCGCGGCGAAAAGAGCGGCAGCTATGGGACTTTGCGTATAACGATGAACGATGCCCGCCGCGAACCACAGCCCAATCCAGAAAATGGCGATCAATGGCACGATCAGCACAAGGAAGTCGCTTTCGCGGTTGAGCGTAAGAACGCCAGTCAATATGAGAGCCAAAAGTATTCCCCGCGTTAGAATCGCGACCATATCGGACTTCCACCGTGGGTGAATTGGTCGAATAATCAGTTCGTCTGAAATGAACAGCGGCAGCCCCGCGGCGGCAATGCAAGGAAACCGCCACCATCGACCATCGGAAACTGTCATGTGCAGAACGCGTGAAGAAACCACAAGACCAGGCACGATGATGACAAATGCTGCCGCAGCAATCGCAGTATAGAAACCGTAGAGGCGGTCTATTGTTGCGGCTGCGCGCTGTCGCGCTTGCGCTGCGCGGCCCGCCCACGATCTTGAACTGCGACATTCACGGCGGTCATAGATCGCCCCTACACTTAGGAACAGCCCACTCAGAAAAAGAAATCCGATAAGGTAATCCGTCGCAAAGAACCGCAGCCATGCCATCGGATTCACCCATTTCAAGACCAACAGCGCCACACCGTAGCCCACAACATATCTGCCCAAAGTAGTTGCGACGGGCGTGTCAATCCGGTCAACTTCACGGCCCGGCAGCAGTGCAACGCCAAATCCTAGGGCCGCAATAAACATCACGGCGATCCAAAGAATTCGCGCTCCTGTCCGAGTCTTATTGCCGTCGCCGCCAAGCCATTCCACAACCCGCCTGACGTAGGTCGGATTGAAAATAGGAGCAGCGTGACCGCCCCACGGCAGAAGCCATGACTCGACCTTGGGATTTCCGATGTCGGCTGCAATCGGTACGAACGTACGGATTCGCGGAATATCGATATCGCCGGTTGCGATCAGCACACGATCCGCATGCAATTCCGCAATCGAGATCGGCGGTGGCGACAGCAAAATGATCGTGGAAAACTGCTCGGTGGCCGCGAGGTCCAACACCAAGCCCGCGCCAAGCGAGTGACCCAAGACGATCGTCTTCTCGCCAAGGAAAACCTTCGCGTTATTTATCGCTTGCTGCGCGAGGTCCGTGCCGAATTTCGCCACCGAATCGCCGTGCCCGGGAAGATCGATGTCGTAAACCTCAAAACCTCCATCGGCCAGAGCCGCGGAAATCAGCCGTGTGACTTCCTTACTCACGTCGAGGCCATGGATAACAAGAACGCGTCCGAGGAGTGAGTTCGCGGGAAAGTAGTGAATATAGGGCGTGGGCGGGTCGATCGGCAGAATCCCTGATTCCTGTTTGGGTTCGAGCGCCGAATACTGTGCCCAAGCCAGGATGAATATTGCGGGGAGCAGAAGTTGGAGACGCAGGCGGGGCACAACGCGATGCTATCATGGAGAGATCGTATGATCGCGTCCCTCCAAGCTGTGGCCGACGAACTCGGCATGCTTCGGGGTCTGGGCAAAAAGGTCGTCTTTACCAACGGCTGTTTCGACATTCTGCACCCCGGGCATATCGATCTTCTGCGTCGCGCCCGGGCTTTAGGAGATGTGCTGGTTGTCGCGATCAACAGCGACGCTTCTGTCGCCCGAATGAAGGGGCCAAACCGGCCGATTATTCCCCAGCACGAACGTGCGGAACTGCTCAATGGAATGGAGATGGTCGACTTCGTTTGTACGTTCGACGAGGACACGCCTCTCGAAGCCATCCTGCGCATCCGGCCAGATGTCCTTGTGAAAGGCGCGGATTGGACGGCGAATATTGTGGGTCAGGCGCAGGTCGAACGCTGGGGCGGGAAAGTGGCGGCGCTTCCCCTGGTTGAGGGATATTCGACCAGCGAAATCCTCGAGCGGGTCTTGAGCCGGTACGCGTTCCGGCTGCAATAAACAATGGAAATTCTCGAAAAACGCATCAACAAAATCCTGGCGCGCATTTCGGATGTCGCAGACTTCCGCCGCATTGCCGCCGATGCGCTTCGCGGTGAGACGGACGTCGTGGTGTCGGGTCTCTCCGGAAGCGCGCGGGCTTTGTTCATTGCGGGATTGGCACAAGCGCTCCGCCGTCCTCTGATTGTCGTCACGCCGCAGGATCGTGGCATTGAAACGTTGGCGACCGACATCAATTATTACCACACAGAACTCAACACAAACGGGCTGAACCGCGTGTGCCCATTCCCGGCATGGGAAACCGATCCTTATGCCGGCCTCACGCCGCATGCCGACATTCAGCAGACGCGCGCAACGACGCTTTGGCGGCTCCGCAATAAGCAAGCGGATGTCGTGGTGGTTTCGATGCGCGCCATCGCGACCCGGCTTGCGGCGCCTGCTCAGTTCGACACGTACAGCCTGCATATCGCGAGCGGCGAAGATCTGTTGCAGGAACTGCTCATCGAACATCTCGCGAGCGCCGGCTACTTACGACAAGAGCCTGTCGCAGCGCCTGGCGAGTTTTCCGTGCGCGGCGGAATCGTGGATGTTTTCTCGCCGTTGATGCGGAATCCGGTTCGCATCGAGTTCTTTGGCGACAGTGTGGATTCCATCCGCGAATTTGATCTGGATGATCAGCGCTCCCGCGGTCCCGTTCAGTACATCGACATTGTGCCGATGCAGGATATGGTGATTAGCCGCGAAATGCTTCGTCAGTGGGGAGCGCTTGCAAGGCAGAGATGGGCGTGCGAACTTTCCTCAACCGGGGGCCGGTTTGAGAAGGATCTTAACGAAAAGCTGATGTTTGCGGACAACGGCGAATTGTTTCCTGGCGCGTTATACCTGATGCCGATCGTCCAGCCATTGGAATCGACGCTGCTCGATTATGCGGATTCCGCTGTGTTGGTCCTGGACGAGCCCGAGGTCCTCGACGAAACACATCAAAAATTCTTCGGTGCGCTCGAACAACGGTTTGAGCAAACGCAAAATGCGTGCAGTGTCGCGGTTCCGCCGAATGAGATCTTTGTTTCACCGGAAGACCTGCGCGCCATCACAGCGCGGCACCGGCGCGTGGCGCTCGAAGAGCTTGGCGCGTCCGGCGCATCTTTTTTTGTGAAGGGGCAGCCGGGCGAAAAATTTCACGGCCGCATCAAAGATATGGTGGAAGCGGTGCGGCAATCGCATGAAGCGGGGCGCGAGGTGGTTCTTCTCGGCAGCACTATCGGCATGGCGGAGCGCCTTCGCGATATTCTCCATGAATACGGCCAGCCGTTCCGCTGTGAGTTTGGCGAGCAGCCGCTCCGGTCGCTTGGCGACGCGACTGTCCCTATTGTCGGGATCGGAAAAATTTCTTCCGGCTTGCGCCTGCCCGATGCCGGTCTTGAGATTTATGCCGAGACCGATATCTTCGACGAATCCGAGCATCTGCCGCAGCAGCATCGGCGCCGTCAGAAGATTTCGTCATTCCTTTCCGACCTGCAGGATCTGAAACCTGGCGACTACGTCGTCCATATCGATCATGGTATCGGAACGTACAACGGCCTGATGCTCGTTCACGATAAAGAATGCATGGTCCTCGTCTACCAAGGTGGCGATCGTTTATACGTTCCGCTCGAGCGTTTGGACCTGATTCAAAAATATTCATCGACTGAGGGCGCCAAGCCGCAGCTCGATAAGCTGGGAGGCACCACGTGGATTGCACGAAAGACCCGTGTCAAGCGTGCCATTCGCGATATGGCCCAAGAGCTGCTGAAGCTCTATGCGGAGCGCAAGGTCGCCAGCGGGTACGCCTTTTCCCCCGATACGGAATGGCAAAAGGAATTTGAAGAAGCGTTCCAATACGAGGAAACGCCAGACCAGCTCACAGCCATTGCCGATATCAAACGAGATATGGAGTCGCCATTGCCGATGGACCGGCTGATCTGCGGCGACGTTGGATATGGAAAGACCGAAGTCGCTATGCGCGCGGCGTTCAAGGCCATCGCTGATGGCAAACAAGTCGCCGTACTAACACCGACAACAGTTCTTTGCTATCAGCATTTCGAAACATTCAAAGAGCGGTTCGCGGCATTTCCGGTCACGATCGCGATGCTCAGCCGGTTTGTGAATCCGAAGGAGCAGAAGAAGATCGTCGCCGATATGGAAGCCGGAAAGGTGGATATTGTGATCGGAACGCACCGGCTGCTCTCGAAGGACATCAAGTTTCACGATCTCGGCCTGATGATCATCGATGAAGAGCAACGGTTCGGTGTCGCGCACAAAGAGCGCCTGAAGCAGATCAGAAAACAAGTTGACGTCCTGACCATGACCGCCACGCCCATTCCGCGAACGCTCAATATGGCACTGAGCGGGCTTCGAGATATGTCTGTTATCGAGACGGCGCCGCGGGATCGGCTTGCGATTCAAACCGTGGTAGTGAAGTTCAAGCCGGCCGTCATTGAGAACGCGATCGATTTTGAGATCGAGCGAGGCGGGCAGGTGTACGTCGTCCACAATCGAGTGGAATCCATTTACTCACTCGCGAATTTTGTGCAGAAGATCTGCCCGAAAGCTCGCGTCGGTGTCGCTCATGGGCAGATGAGTGAAAAGGGACTCGAACAGGTGATGACGCGATTCATGCATCATGAGTTCGATGTGCTCGTCGCAACAACCATCATCGAAAACGGTCTTGATATTCCTCTTGCGAACACGCTGGTTGTCAATCGCGCAGATCGATACGGCTTGTCGCAGCTTTACCAGCTGCGAGGACGTGTTGGCAGGTCCAATCGCCGTGCTTACGCTTACCTGCTGATTCCGTCTGACGACACTTTGACTCAAATTGCACGTCGCCGGCTTGCGGCGATTCGCGAGTTCAGCGAACTGGGTGCCGGTTTCCGGATTGCGGCACTGGATCTGGAGTTGCGAGGCGCGGGTAACCTGCTTGGCGGGGAACAGCACGGACACATCGAGGCGATTGGGTTCGATTTGTATTGCCAATTACTGGAACGAACCATTGAAGAACTGCGAACCGGTGAAGTGCTGCCCGACGTCGAAACGGCAATCAATCTCAGAATTGACTTAAAGATTCCCGCTGACTTCATTGACGAAGAGATTCCCAGGCTTCGCATCTACAAGCAGATCGCTTCAACCCGCACGGAATCCGAAGTGGATAGCATGTACCGCGATCTCGAAGACCGGTTCGGTGAACTGCCTTTGCCGGTCCGGAACTTGCTGGAATACGCCCGGCTCCGGATTCTTGGGCGGGCCCGTGGTGTGACCTCCATTGAAAGAACAGGCCAAGGGATCGATATCAAATTTCACGAAACGGCGCGCATCGATCCTGAAAGGGTTGTTTCACTGGTCTCATCCGGCGATGGTGTCGCGTTCGTTCCGCCGGCGACGCTCCGATTGCAGACGCCTCCGCGGATGGCCGATCTGTTCAACGGCATCGAAACCGTCTTGCGTGAGATCGCATGCTAAAATTTGTAGACAGGAGTACGTATGCATCATAGAAGCGGCAAGGTTTTGCTCGCGGCATTCATCTTATTCAGCACGCTTTTAAGCGGAACAGCGGGCGCCCAGACGAAAACTCTCGAGGAAATCGTCGCTTGGGTGAATAACGACATCATTTTGAAATCGGAGTATGAAAGGCGTAAAGCCCAGCTTCGCGAGGAACTGGCACAACCAGCGCCGCGCGGCCGGGGCTTGCAGGGTGCGCAATTGGAGCAGGCGTTCAACGAGCAGTCGAAGGTTCTGCTTCAGCAGCTGATTGATGAGACGCTGCTGCTTCAGCAAGCCAAGGATATGGGTCTGACCGCGGATATTGAGATCACCAAGACAATGGATCGCCTTCGCCAGGAACAAAAGCTCGATTCGTTCGAAGCTCTGGAAAAGGAAATCGTGGGGCAGGGCTACAACCTTGATGAGTTCAAGCAGAATATCCGAGTTCAGTATCTGACCTCACAGGTCTTGCAGCGTGAAGTTTATCCACGCGTGACGATTACCATGGAGGAGGCGCGCAAATATTACGATTCCCACGTCAAGGACTTTGATCGGCCGGCCGGCATTCGGGTTCGCGAAATCACAATAATCACGGAGAACCGTAGCCCGGAGCAGGTTGCGAACCAGCGCAAGAAAGCCGAAGAGGCGCTTGCTGCCATTAAGAAAGGTGATGACTTCGGCCAAGTCGCCGACAAATATTCGGAATCCGAAACCGCACGGGAAGGTGGCGATCTCGGCTTTTTTGCGAAAGGTGAATTATCGCCGGTCCTGGAGACAGTCACGGACAAACTCGAGAAAGGTCAGGTCAGCGACATCATCCCCGTGCAAGGCGCTTTCATGATCATCAAGGTTGATGACAAACATAACGGCGGAATTCTTCCATTCGAATTGGCGCAGAAAGAAATCTTCGACCGGCTCTGGCAACAAGCCGTTCCTGGAAAGGTACGAGAATACCTCACGAAGTTGCGTACCACTGGCTTCATTAGAGTTGCCGAAGGATACGTCGATACCGGCGCTGCCGACAAAACGGACAAATCCGCCGCTAAGGACTGAAATTTTCCCCAAGTGGACCCAATGCGTCTGGATCTCTTCTTAAAGTGGAGTCGCGTGATCCAGCGGCGCACACTTGCCAAGGAGACGTGCGACGCCGGTCGAGTGACGGTGAACGGACAGGAAGCAAAGGCGGGCCGCGAAATCCAGGTCGGCGACACTGTTTCCCTCCGGCTGCCTCGGCGGCAGCTTAGCTTCCGCATTCGTTCGATTCCGCCTCACGCGCCTGGCAAAGAAGGTGCGCGCGAAATGATCGAATTTCTCGGGTCCGAGTAATGCTCACTCCACTGGAATTGGACATCATGAAGGCAGTGTGGCAACGGTCGCCGACTACAGTTCGCGAGGTCCAGGAAGCCATCCGGCCGGGCCGGCAGCTCGCCTACACGACAGTCATGACCACGATGGATCGCCTCTGTCAGAAGGGGTTCGTGACGCGGATACTCCGTGCCCGCACGCATTACTACGATCCCGCGGTTGATTACACTGTTGTCCGGGATGAGGCCGTGCAGATATTGATCAAGAGTTTCTTTGGATCGAAGGAGAAGCTGAAGGAGTTCTTGGATGGCGAGGGGAGTGAGTTCCTACCGAGACCGGCGCCTGAACCCCTACCTCGATCCGGCTTCGACGAAACACTCTTGTGACCGCCCCTACAGTGCGGTTCCTTTCTTAAAGAACAACTCATATAGCTGATTCCGCGTCATTCCGAGTCTCTTCAACACTTCTTCACGGGTACTGGGTGCAGCTTCTCGCGCCTGTGTCGCGCCGCTCACGACGACGACAAACTCGCCAATCGGCTTCACCCGCGGCCTAACCTCTGAAACACTTCCAAACAAAAACTCCTCATGAATCTTGGTCAGCTCCCTTGCCACACATACCTCGCGGTCACCTAACACGTCCTGCATGTCTTCCAACACGGTTTCAATCCGGTGTGGCGCTTCATAGAAGACCAGCGTGCACGTGAGATTCGCAAGCACCGTCAACTTCTCCCGTCGAGCATTCTTCTTTGAAGGCAAGAACCCCAAGAACATGAATTCATCTGATGCCAATCCTGAAGCGGCGAGCGCCGCGGTTGCCGCATTTGGTCCCGGTATCACAACGACCGGAAGCCCTCGCTCTCTGCACAACCGCACAATGCGATAACCCGGATCCGCTATCGCCGGTGTTCCGGCATCCGACACCAGCGCGATCGTCGCTGCGCCCGCAAGCTTGTTCGCGAGTTCTTCGGCCTTCTGCTGCTCGTTAAAGTCGTGATAGCTGGTCATCGGCTTTTGAATTCCGAAATGGTTGAGCAGCTTGATCGTATGCCGCGTATCTTCGCACGCAATCAGATCGACTTCACGTAGGGTCTGTAGCGCCCGGCTGCTGATGTCGTTCAGGTTTCCTATCGGGGTAGCAACGACAAAGAGGGTTCCCATTTAAAATAAACGGTTGACACTGGCAGAGGTCCGGCTAAAATTATTTGTTCCAGCAGTAAACGAAACGAGATGCTTATGCAACGGTCTTTCCAACTAACATCCAATCAAATTTGCCGCTGTTCAGTTTGCAACAGCCCCGCACATTATTTTCATTCTTCCTGATTACTAAAATCCTTCCATCAAGTATAGGCCCCGGTTCAACGAGAATCGGGGCCTTGGTCTTTTAATTAGCGTCTGGCCCACCGCCCGGATTTTTTCGGTACACCGCTTCGCGGCCTCTTTACTACCGGGCAGTCCCCCCACGCCAGTAGCCGTCGGATCCTCGTCGTGCTACAGCTTGAGAGACTTGAGGTAGGCCCGGAATTCCTTGCCCAGATCGTGTCGCCGCAGTGCAAATTCGACGGTGGCTTTCAGGAAACCTAGCTTGTCGCCCGCGTCGTATCGGGTCCCTTGGAACATGTAGGCATACACGGGTTGCTGTTCAAGCAGCATGCGAATACCGTCGGTGAGCTGAATTTCGCCGCCGCGATCGGTGCGGGTTTTCTCCAGGATACTGAAGATCTCGGGCGTCAGGATGTACCGGCCGATGATCGCCATGTTCGAAGGAGCCTCACTGGCTGGAGGTTTTTCGACGACGTCTTGGACGCGGTAAACGCGGCCGTTGAAGCCTTCGACGGGTATGCCTCGGATAACGCCATATTGATGGATCTCGGAGTGCGGAACTTCACAGGTCGCGATGATCGAGGCTTGCAGCTTTTCGAACAGATCGATCATCTGCTTCATGCATGGTACTTCGGAATCAATGATGTCGTCGCCGAGCATAACGGAAAACGGTTCGCTGCCGATCGCATCACGCGCGACCAGAATTGCATGGCCCAGGCCGAGCGCTTCTTTCTGCCGCACGTAAGAGACGTTGATCATGTTCGAAATTTGCCGCACTTGATCGAGTTGATCGGTCTTGCCTCGGGCTTCGAGTACCCGCTCAAGCTCGTATGAAACATCGAAATGATCTTCGATCGCATTTTTGCCCCGGCCGGTCACAATCGTGATGTTGCGGATGCCCGCCGCAACCGCCTCTTCGATGACGTACTGGATGAGCGGTTTATCGACGAGAGGCAACATTTCTTTCGGTTGGGCCTTGGTCGCGGGAAGAAATCGCGTTCCCAGTCCCGCGGCGGGGAAAACCGCTTTCGCGATGCGCATCTCGGTTGTCACCTTTCTGGGAAAGGGGCGCTCGATGAGCGCCCCTACAGTCTCTTAGTCAACCATTGTGCCGATGCGGAACCAGCGCGTCCTGTCGAAGAAATGCATGGCGACCAGAAGATAGTCGTCGACCCATTCTCGAAGCGTTTTGTCTCCCGGCACGTACGGATCGCTTTCGTATGACCAGTAAACAAACAATGGCTTGCCAATGATTTCGTCCCATTTGACAAAGCCCCAGTACCGGCTGTCGTTGCTGTTGTCGCGGTTGTCGCCCATGACGAAATAATGGTTGGCCGGGACAGTGATAGGGCCATAGTTATCTCTTACTTTGAGTTCTTCCGGAGTCCACGGGTCGGAACTGTACGTCGTCGAGTCAACATGGATCTTATACGGTTCATCCAGCTTTGTGCCATTGATGTACACCGCCTTATCGCGAACCTCGACGGTTTCACCCGGCAGGCCGATCACGCGCTTCACAAACGGAATATTCCCATCCGTCGGCGATTTGAATGCGACGATGTCCAGCCGCTTCACTGATCGATGAGGTAAGTAAGCACGAACGGCTGCTGGGTAGTTTGCGGGAAACGCAATCTTATCCAGAAAGAAATGGTCACCGACCAGAATCGTGGGCTTCATGGACTCGGTGGGAACTTGCGTCGCTTGCGCTACATAACTGGTGAACACTAAAACAAAAATGATCGTAAATGCGAGGCTCTCGATCCATTCCCGAAATGCTCCTTTGTGTCCGGAGGGAAGAGTGTTGAAGACCGTCAGCTCGTCGAGTCGAACATCGGGCCTGTGAAAAGCCACGAATTCATCGAGCAACACGTCAGGAGTTTCGGTTCCGTCCAGTTGAGATGTGGGTTCTTCGATCATTGTTTACGACAGCTTTTCCTTCACCAATTGGCTGACGCGGCCTCCATCGGCGGTTTTGCCGTCCAGGCGCATCATCGTCGCTTTCATTACCTTACCCATGTCTTTCATGGCCGCCGCGCCGGTTTCCTGAATCGCTTCCTCGATTGCACTCCGGATCTCGTCATCGGACGCCGCTGCCGGCAAATATTCCTGGATGATCTTGATCTCCGCTTCCTCTTTTTGCGCCAGTTCCTCGCGTCCGCCTTTACGGAATTGCTCCACGGAGTCCTTTCGCTGCTTGATGAGCGTGTTCAGGACCGCGAGGACTTCGCGTTCCTCGAGCGGTTTCATTTTGTCGACCTCTTTATTTTTCACCGCGGCTTTCATCATGCGCAAGACGCTTAGCCGTAGCTGATCCTTACTCCGCATCGCGTCGGCCAATTCGGACTGAATTTTCTCTTGAAGTGTCATCGTCACGTTGAGCGGGCTAGCCTTTAATCACGCCGATCGGTCGGAGGCGCGCGACACGAGCCGCTAGGCCCGCATTATGAACGACATCGACTACAGATTCGATATCCTTGTAGGCTTCCGGCTTTTCTTCCGTCAGCCCTTCACGAGTCAGCGATTCAACTATGATACCGCGGGACTCTAATTCCTTTTGAATTTCCTTCGCGGTCACGCCTTTCTTTGCCGCCGACCGGCTCATGACTCTCCCGGCGCCGTGGCACGCAGATCCGAAGGTTTCCCGCATTGCGCCTTCCTGGCCCGTGAGAAAGTAGGAAGCTGTGCCCATGCTTCCCGGGATAAATACCGCTTGATTCGGGAACGCGCGCGTTGCGCCTTTGCGGTGCACCACAACCCGCTTCTGCTTTCCATCAACCATGTGTACCTCACGCTTAGCGATGTTGTGCGCGACGTCATAGATCGCCGGTAAGTTCACGCCCTCGCCAAAGATCCGCTGGAAGGCGCCGCGCGCCGCGTCGGCAATGCACTGGCGGTTGGTCCAAGCGAAGTTTGCCGCCGCGGCCATCGCCTGAAGGTACCGTTGTCCTTCAGGTGAGCGAATGGGCGCGCAGGCGAGCTGGCGATCCGGGACATGAAGATCATACTTACGCATGGCTTGATCCAATTGCGAGACGTAATCGGTGCAGACCTGGTGCCCGAGCCCGCGCGAGCCGGTATGAATCAAAACAACAATCCGATCCTTGTCCAGGTTGTGCTGCGCCGCAGTCTTTTGATCGAAAATTTCTTCAACGTATTGCACCTCGAGGAAGTGGTTACCGGATCCAAGCGTTCCCAGTTGCGCCCTCCCGCGTTGCTTGGCTCGCTCGCTTACGGCATAAGGATCCGCGCCGGGGATACAGCCGCGTTCTTCAGTATGGTCGAGGTCCGCTTCCGATCCCATGCCATGCTCGATGGCCCATCGTGGACCTGTTTCGAGAACCCTGTTGAGATCCGCATCAGAAAGTGTAACGCGGCTGGATTGGCCTGTTCCTGAAGGGATATCGCGAAAGAGCTGGTGCACCAGCTCCCGCAGCTTTGGCCGGACTTCTTTGAGAGTGAGCGTGCTGCTCAGCAACCGCACGCCGCAATTGATGTCGAAGCCAACGCCGCCTGGGGACACGACACCATCGTGTTCATCAACTGCGGCGACGCCACCAATCGGAAAACCATATCCCTGATGAATATCCGGCATGGCAAGAGCCCGGCCGACAATGCCCGGAAGCATTGCGACGTTGGCTGCCTGCTCCAGCGATTGATCTTGCCGGATCGCCTCCAACAGCCGTTCGTTCGCGTAGATCATCGCATCTGTGCGCATTCCCGCTTTGTAGGATTTCGGGATCAACCAACGATAATCGTCGATTTTTTCCAGGTGCATATTAGACATCCACGAAAATTCGCAGTTCCCAGCCGCCCGGGATTGCATGGTTCTCAAATTGATGATACGTCGCGGCCTTCACGCCAGTGCGAAGCTCGTGCCGCTCCGCGTCAAAGCGCTCGCCTTTCGCGCGCCCGGTAATTTCATGAGAAGTCCATGAGTCGATTGCGAACTCCACGAACACGATGCCTTCCGTGTCGAAGAAGAACAGAATTTCGTTTAGCCAATTCACGATTTGTGCCGCTTCGTCGCTGCCGGGTGCTCTGAAGTAGCGTTCTTCAACAGGCCGAAACGCAGCAGGGTCGACCAGGATACTGGCCAATGCGTGCGAAGCAGCGATGAGTGCTTCTTCGCGATTGGCCCCCCGCGCGAGGATACCAACATCGGAAGTATGCTCGAGTAGCTCGAACCATGGAGCCATACTTAAATTGTAAAACGCGGGCTAAAGCCCGCGACTACGTACTTGTCGAAACGTTTGATCGTGCATGTAGTCGCGGAGTTTAGCCCGCGTTTGCTAGATATCGAGTTCGATGTTCCAATACAGATAATCCCGCCAAGTGTCGGGCGGCGACTTCAATCGGAAGGTCACGTGAAATGCCGGCAGCCAGTGCGGCTCGGTCGGCCGCCGGATCAGTTTCATGCCCGCCTCTTCAGGCGTGCGGCCGCCTTTTTTGTGATTGCAACGGAAGCATGCGGCGACGATATTATCCCACCGCTTCTGTCCGCCCACCGCAACGGGCACCACGTGATCAAACGTCAAATCTTCGGAAGGAAATTTCTTGCCACAGTACTGGCAGGTGTAATCGTCGCGCGCATAGATGTTCGCACGCGAGAACTTCACGCGGTTGTGATTCTTCACGCGGACGTAATTCAGAAGGCGAATGATCGACGGAAGTTTAATTGCAAACGTAATGGAACGAATCTGTTCGTTGTACTCCTCAATGACTTCAACTTTTCCCGCGAAGAGCAATGTCAGCGCTTTTTTCCAGGAAATGATCCTCAGCGGCTCATATGAAGCGTTTAGGAGTAGAGTCGCATTCATAGTTACCTGATTTTTCAAATTGGGCGGCAGTTTGTCAAGGGCTTTTCGCGCTGAAACCCTTGTCATTATTGGGTTTTATTCATCTGTTACAATGGTCGAATGCTGCAAAAGGAAGACCACCTCCGGCGCATTTTGCGCGAAATGGGTTCGTGCATCGTTGCCTTCAGTGGAGGCGTCGATAGCTCTTATCTTGCTCTGATTGCGCATCAAGAGCTGGGCTCCGATGCTTTGGCGGTGACCGCGGAGAGTCCAAGTTATCCGTCATATCAACGCAAAATCGCAGTCGACATGGTGGCGCGGTATGGCTTCCGGCATGATTTCATCGCATCCGATGAGATGTCGGACGCGAATTATGTCGAGAATCCCTCGAACCGCTGCTACTTCTGCAAGCACGAGCTATACACGAAATTGCACGACATGGCCGTGGAACGTGGCTTTCGTTACGTCTTGGATGGAAATAATCT
>QHXA01000115.1:1644-3843 GCA_003222755.1 Acidobacteriota bacterium | reverse complement strand
TAATCTCGACGATACAGGAGATTACCGGCCCGGAAGACAAGCCGGCCGCGAGCTCGAGATACGAAGCCCTTTAATCGAGGCGCAACTGAACAAAGCGGAGATCCGCGAGCTTTCGAAACGCCATGGCCTGCCGACATGGAATCAGCCCGCATCCGCCTGTCTTTCCTCGCGCATACCGTATGGATCTCCGGTGACGCTCGAAAAACTTCGAATGATCGATCAAGGCGAAGAGATCATGCGGGCCCTCGGGTTCAGCCAAACGCGCGTACGGCATCACGGAGAGATTGCGCGCATCGAGATCGCTCGCGAAGAAATGCCGAAGGCTTTGGACATGGAGCTGTTTGACCGGCTCAGCCGCGAATTCAAGCGTATCGGATTTCGGTTTGTTGCGATTGACGTCGACGGTTATCGGACCGGTGCGCTCAACGAAGTGCTTACGCAAATCACCACATCCTCGGAATGAAACTACTCGTCATCGGCTCCGGCGGCCGGGAGCATGCCGTCGTAGACGCTCTCGCGCAAAGTTCCAAGGTCACCAAGATCTTTGCAGCGCCAGGCAACGGTGGCATGGCCGAACAGGCGGAGCTTGTTCCGATTCCGGCTGATGACGTCGACGGGCTCGCCACGTTCGCGCTGAATCAACGGATTGAGCTCACTTTCGTTGGTCCTGAACTTCCTTTGAGCAAAGGCGTAGTCGACGTGTTTCGCAAACATGGTCTCGCGGTGGTCGGTCCTGTTGCCGGCCAAGCGCGGCTTGAATCGAGCAAGACCTTCGCGAAGCAGTTTTTCAAAATAAATAACATTCCGACCGCCGAATTCGTAGAGTGCTCCACGCCAGTTGAAGCTTACGGGGCCATCGAAAACGGGAAATATCCTATCGTGGTCAAAGCAGACGGACTGGCCGCAGGCAAAGGCGTCGTGATCGCAGAGAGTGCTGCTGAGGCGCGAAACGCGATCCAACAGTTCATGGAGGCGAAGACTCTTGGCCCGGCCGGATCGAAGCTTATCATCGAAGAGTTCCTGCAAGGCGAAGAGGCATCGTTCCACGTTTTCGCCGATGGCACAGAGTTTCAACCGGTGGTCGCAGCGCAAGATCACAAACGCCGGTTCGACGGAGACAAGGGACCGAACACCGGCGGGATGGGCGCCTACTCGACCGACACGATCCTGTCAGCACAAGAAACCGAAGCCGTGATTGACCACATCATTAAGCCGACACTTGAAGCAGCCAAATCCTACTCCGGAATTCTGTATGCGGGCCTGATGCTGACACCGGATGGTCCGAAGCTTCTGGAGTACAACGCGCGTTTCGGTGATCCCGAGGCGCAGGTGATTCTGTCGCGGCTGAAGACCAGCTTGCTCGACGTACTTGTGGACATCGTGGAGCATCGACTGTTCTCGCGCAAGCTCCAGTGGCGGCCCGGTGCGGCTGCTACCGTCGTGCTCGTTGCGAGCGGCTATCCAGCGAAAGTCGAAAGCGGGCAAGAGGTTTTTGGGCTCGATGAAGCAAAGCGGATCGAAGGTGTGAAGGTCTATCATGCGGGAACGCGCTTCGAGGGTGGAAAGATATTTACTGCCGGTGGCCGCGTTCTGAACGTGACCGGTCGCGGAGCCACGCTGGCAGAGGCTTTGGAGCGGGCCTACTTTGTCGCGCAGATGATAGAATTCGAAGGGAAAGATTATCGAAGGGATATCGGGAAGAAAGGACTCGCAAAGCAAAAATGAAGCCCGTCGTCGTGGGAATCATTATGGGCAGCGATTCGGACCTGCAAACCATGCAGGAAGCTGCGAAGGTTCTAAAACAGTTCGACATTCCGTATGAAATCGGCGTTTATAGCGCGCATCGTTCACCGCACCGCACGGCTGAATATGTGCGGACCGCGCGAGACCGGGGGTTGAAGCTCATCATCGCCGGCGCCGGCAGTTCGGCGCATTTGGCCGGCGTCGCGGCTGCCGAGACGACGCTTCCCGTCATTGGTGTTCCGGTCGACAGTTCGCCTCTGTCGGGTTTCGATGCTTTGCTCTCCACCGTGCAAATGCCTCCGGGCGTGCCCGTGGCGACAATGGGAGTGGGAAAATCCGGCGCCACGAACGCCGGCATCTTGGCAGTGCAGATTTTCGCATTAGGCGACGAGAAGCTCGCGCTGAAACTCAGGGAATACAAAGAGGAATTGGAGAAATCCGTCGCGTACAAGAGCC
>QHXA01000115.1:0-1618 GCA_003222755.1 Acidobacteriota bacterium | reverse complement strand
AGGAGCAACTGTAGTTCGCGTTTCATCATGTCGAAAACTTTTCACATCGTTAATTTCGGCTGCCGCGCTTCCCAATCCGAAGGCGCGTCGATCCACGAGGAGCTTATAGCGGCCGATGGCACACCAGCCGACTCCCCCTACGACGCCAACGTGGTGATCGTGAACTCCTGTACTGTCACCGCCGAGGCCGACCGTGATGTCCGGCAAACGATTCGTCGCATCGGCTCGCGCAATCCAAATGCCCACATCATCGTCACGGGTTGCTATGCGCAGCGCGCGCCCGAAGAACTTGCCGCGCTTCCCCAAGTGCGCTACGTCGTCGGCAATTCGCACAAAGCCCTTGTCCCGCAATTCGCACTCGATACCACCCACGGCCAGGCCGAAATCTTTTGCAGCGACATCTTCCTTGAGCGCGAGCTGAAACCCGCCTCACATGTGGGTTCCGGCGTCCGCACCCGCGCGATTGTGAAGGTCCAAGACGGCTGCAACGCGAATTGTTCTTTTTGCGTGATTCCGTCAGTTCGAGGCCGAAGCCGGAGCATCGATCCCGACTCCGCTCTGCAGGAGATCCGACAGCTTGTGGCGCGTGGCTACAAAGAAGTCGTGTTGTCCGGCATTCATCTCGGCACCTACGGCCGCGACCTGACCGGGAAGATCACCTTTCACGCATTGATTGTGAGAGTGCTAGAAATCCCCGGTTTGGAACGACTGCGCCTGAGCTCGATTGAGCCGCTCGAGGTCGCCCCCGAGATTATCGATCTTGTTGCAACCCATCCGCGAATGGCCCGCCATTTTCACATCCCGCTTCAGAGCGGATCAGCGCGCATTCTTCGCGCGATGTACCGGCCTTATACACCGCAGTACTATTCCGAACTCGTCACGCGCATACGTTCCCGTGTTCCTGATGCGGGCATCGGCGCGGACGTCATGGTCGGGTTTCCCGGAGAAATGGACGAGGACTTTATAGCTACATATCGGCTGATCGAAGAATCGCCGCTGACGTATCTTCATGTCTTCCCATTCTCGTCACGGCCCGGGACAGTCGCTGCCACTCTCGCTAACCAAATTCCCGACCACGTTTCGCGCTTCCGTGCCAAGACGCTGCGGACTCTCATTTCAGCGAAGAATGAGGCCTTTCGGCGCGACATGATCGGCCGCGAAATCGATGTGCTTACGTTAGAAGAAGGATCCGCAATCAGCAGCAATTTCGTGCGCGTGAGGTTACCTGCAGGTGTTCCCGTTAACCAGTGGACGCGAGTTTTAGTAACCGATATCAACGACGACGGCGTTCAAGCTGTCGAAAAGGTATAGCCACAAAAAGCACAACATTGCACAAAATTTTTGTGAATTTTGTGCCTTTTTGTGGCGTGCTATCGTCGCCTCGATGTCTTCAGAACGAAAGACGCACTTGAGCGCCGAAGAATGTGGTGTTCTTCTACATTCCGTCGGGAATTGTCGTCATTTATTTGAGCGAACAAATGCCGCTCGAAGGCGGCATCTACCAGTGGGCCAAACTGAGCTTCGGAGACCTGGCAGGGTTCCTCGTCGCATGGAATTTGTGGTTTTGGACGGTGATCCTGCTTTCCGAGGTCGGGATTACAGTAGCTAACAATCTAGC
>QHXA01000284.1 GCA_003222755.1 Acidobacteriota bacterium | reverse complement strand
CGTCCCCGGCAGCAGTCGCGATGCGAAAGCCGCTCGCAATGGATCTTTGACCTCGCGCAGATGACTCAACACGCACACGTCGAAACGATCTTCTGCGCGTTGTTGCCGCTGCGCTGGCGCCGCCGCGGATTGATAGATGACAGACGTCTTGACACGCGTGCTCTCGTCAAGCGTCTCGAGTGCTGTACTTTGCAAGACAACAACTCGCGTGGCCATCGAGAGTGACTGCCGCGCTTCAGGATTACCAGGGAGGTCACCATAGAGATCGGTTCCGGTCAAGGCGACAATCAACGGCCGGTCAGGATGCGCTTGCCGAAAGTTTTTCGCGCTGGCATGACTCCGCCGCGCATGCAATGCGATGAGACCGTCGCAATCTTCGTGAGTCCACTCGGTTGCTATAGAGACGCTGTGGCCCAGCATGCGCAGTATCTTTGCCCAGCGATCTGCGGTGATGCTGTTTCCCAACGTGGCGTCACGTGCCGCAGGAGTGACAATGACCGCCTTCACGACGGGATCACGCACGTCCGGAATCCCGCCCAGATATCGCGGCGGTCCGGCGTATAGAAGTTTCGGTAAGCCGCCCGAATCAAACGAGAGCGCGTGGACCAAGCGCCGCCACGTAGCGTCTTGTGGGTGCCAAACCAGGGGCTGGAGTATTCCTTATATGGATCCTCCGAGAAGCCGGGGTAGGGAAGGAAATCACTCGCAGTCCACTCCCACACGTTTCCGATCATCTGACGGCATCCGATTCCCGAGTCGCCATCCGCATGGCCCGCGACATCGCAGCAGCCACGGGCCGCCCAGTCGAGATTGGCGGATCCTGCGGCCGGAATTCCGGCCGCAGCGGCCTGCCATTCAAATTCACTGGGTAAACGCCGGCCGGCCCAGCGGCAATAAGCGTCTGCTTCGAACCATGAAATATTTGCAACCGGCCGATGCGGCTCGAGTGGAATCCACTGATCGAAATGCCCGCGGATCCAGCCCTGTTCCGGATCTTGCTTCCAATAAGCCGGATGCCTTATCTGCTCCCGTTCCCGCCACGCCCATGATTCGGCACTCCAGAGCTCGCGCCGGGCGTAGCCGTCGTCCTGAACGAACTCTAGAAACTCAGATTGCGTCACCGGCGCTCGTGCAATTTGGAAGGTCAGCAGTTTCACCTCATGTGCCCATTTCTCGTTATCGAAGATGAAACCATCTTCATGCCTCGATCCGATCATGTACGTGCCGCCGGGAATGGTGACATCTCCGCTTAGCGGTCCCGTAGCACAGTAAGCGTGATGTTCGTTTGGCGCCGCAGAAAATACCGGCGCTCTGTAGCCGAGGGTTTGCCGCGTGATCGTGAACGCTTCGTCATGCATGTCCTCGTGAAAAATCGATAGGAGTATGAAGTAAATATCCCGCTCGCTCAGATTTGAGCCGGCAATTCGATCCAAAACGCGATCGCGCACGGCTTCCATGTATTCGATGGTGCCGCCGCGCGAGGGAAGTGGCAGTCCCCACCGGGTATCGTGGGCGACTTTCGCAGAGTCATACCACGAGTCCGCTTCCGCGAGCATCGGAGGCTTTCCAGCCGCATGCCGGAGAACCCAATACTCCTGAAAGTACGCGACGTGCCCGATCTCCCATAGAAACGGGTTGATGGTCCGCAACACCGGCGCGCGGAGAAACTCCTCATCAGACAAGTCGCGAACCAGGTCTAGGGTTCGCGAACGCGCATCCATCGTCCATGCTTCGAGAGTGGCTCGGGAATATCGATCAGCGAGACTGCTCATAGGGAACTATATACATCAAACCACGGTTCGACTTCATCGCACCCGGCCAAGCGTGGATCGAAACGGAACGGTCGCGGGCCGCCGATCCGTAGTTTTCGGAAATCTTCATGGCGAGTATTGAGGAGGAAGTTATGCTCCTGAGGTACCAGAACACTGGGGACTCGAAGAACGGCAGACGAACCTCGAACCACCCATGCATCGCCGATCGCCCTGACCTCTCGCGGCGAAGGATCGTCGTTCCAGTTCCTCGGCAGTTGCGATTCCGTAACATCTGTAATCAGTGATGCGTCGATCGTAACTTTGGTAAAAAGCGTTGAGAATCTCCTCGGGCAACGGTTTGTCGAGAACGCGTTCCGTTCCCTTCCACTTGACTTTACCGGCTCCGAAAACATACCTCTTCTTTTGCGCGATCGGGACGAGCTTGGCCTTCGGCTTACCGTTCCGCGCCAGGATGATCTCTTCTCCAGCCGACGCTCGCTCGACCAGCTCCGGCAAGCGCGCTTTGGCTGCCGCGATGTTTACGGTCTCTTGTTTTTTGGCCATGGTCTAAGGTAACGGTCGTGACCATGTTGGTCAACTACAGCGCTGCCAATTTTTTCTGGTTCGCGGCCCGCGTTTCAGTACAATGCACGCGCCTGAATTCACCAAAGGAGAACACATGAATGAACAAGAATTAATGAGGCCTGGAATGGGTTGGATTCCGGACGTGCCAAGCGTGTCCGACTACGATGAAACGCATCCGAAAGTCGCGCCTCTGCTGAAAAAGACGAAGCTCGCGACAGTTGCGCGACCACATGGCAATGGTGGAACAAGGGCCGGACGCTCGAGTGGAGCAGCCGCCGCCGCGGTGCCGGCGTTGTCACCGGCAGCGGATCTGCGAGCCTACTTTTCGCCGATCGAAGATCAAGGACAGCTCGGCTCATGCACTGCGAACGCCGCCATCGGCTTGGTCGAATACTATGAGAAGCGCGCAGGCGGAAAATTTTTGGATGCGTCCCGGCTTTTCGTTTACAAAACGACTCGCAATTTGATGGGCGTCACCGGCGATACCGGCGCGGAAATTTACCGGCGCGGAAATTCGTAACGCAATTGGGGCCTTGGTTCTCTTTGGGGCGCCGCCAGAGCGGTATTGGCCCTACAACGCCGCGAAGTTCGATGCTGAACCGACTTCGTTTTGCTACGCGTTCGCCGAGAATTTCAAAGCAATCAAATACCTCAGGTTGGATACGCCCGATGTGAGCGGGCAAGCTCTCCTCGATAAGATCAAGACGTATCTGGCTGCGGGTTTACCGAGCATGTTCGGCTTTCCCGTCTATCAGGAGTTCATGGATGCACCCGCAAATGCGCATGTCGCGTATCCCGCCCCGAAGAGCAAGTACTACGGAGGTCACGCGATTGTCGCCGCAGGTTACGATGACAATCTGCAAATCACTCCGAATGAAAAGGGCGCGCTCCTGATTCGCAATTCCTGGGGTAAGTCCTGGGGAAGCGCCGGCTACGCCTGGCTCTCCTACAAGTACGTCACCAAAGGTCTCGCGTTGGATTGGTGGACACTGATCAGTGAAGACTGGGTCGACACTGGAAATTTCGTCTAGGGCTTCCACGGGGTGAATCGGCAATCGCCGCCCATCGGCGATTGCTGATCGCGGCTAATTAGCCACATGCCATGAGGAAACCAAATGAGAGCGAGTGACCGGTTTACCTCCTCCGCCTCGAAGCCTTTCCCGCTAATGACGGCAAGCCGTACGAAATCATTGATGGAGAACTGTACGTGAAGTTTTTCGCCGCCGGAAATGCACAGCTGGAGTTGATCGTGACACTCACAGAACCCGACACGCGGACCACGCCGCTCTTGCGCGAATTCGATGCTGAAGAGCGTCAATATTTCTCGAGGCGTATAAACATGGATATCGAGGGATACCGACCGATCACGAAGCAGTCGCTCGACGTGAACGCGCCGATCCAGCGGCCGGCTCGCGGTTTCCTTCACGACAAGCAGGTCAATATCGCTGTCTTCGGTCGCAGTTCCCAACGCGCGCGAGCCGAACAGAATGATCCGGTCCGGATCGTACTCGCGCACGAGCCGCTCGACGACGTCATCGATCGTTTGCAACATGAGAGCCTCAGGCAAAGAATACACCATGCCGGTCTATGTTTTAGCGGGGTTTGGGCCTGGGAGGAGGCGGAGGCGGTTGCTTCGCATTTCGGACGCGTTGACGAAACACCGGTAGCATCTCCGGATGGACGGACTTCAGGAACCGGACGACGGCATCGAGATCGGCATCTGTCTCGGTGACAATTCGAGCAAAATCGCCTAGATGGCGCGGTTCATTTGAATAGAGATACATGAGCAGCAAGTGCTCGAGCGTGGCGATCGGCGCACTGACACCAAAGATGCGTGCTGGTGTCGCTTCCGCGACAACGGTCGATTCCGGCTCACCGGCCGCGACCAGCAGATCCACTTCGCTGCCTTGATGTACGAGCACATACATTGGCTCCGGGTCTTCGGATTGTCGGACCGGCGTCACAGAGCGGAAACCGGCATTTCGCAGGGCATCTAACGCAGCAAAGGCATCGCTGGTCATGACAACAACGTCGAGATCCTTGGTCATTCGCGGCAAACCTCTTGCCGCGAGTGCCGCGGCGCCAATCACCGCGTGAGGAATCTTCGCCGCTTTCAACGCACGCAATGCACGCCGCGCTTGTTCGGCTAAACCCGTTCGGCGTCCAGTCACGGGATTCGTCTCCAATAGATCGATATCGAGTGCCGAAATCGGTTTCTTCACGTTGAGCTAGCTTGCAAACGCGAAGACATAGTATGCGTCCTCCGAATGCGTTCGAATCGCTCTTCTGGTGACATGTCTAGAGTTCTGCCCTTGTGTTCTGGTCTATGGAATGCGTCTAGCAGTATACCGTTTAGGTTGACTATTTGCGGGTAGGAGAATTGGTCTTATTCTGCTGTGCTTTGTGTGTCGATGGGTGTGAAGTAGTGAATGCGCACGTGCCGGTATTTCTTGAGCTTCCTGTCGGTTGTTATCAGCGTTAGTTTATGCAGACGCGCTGTAGCGACAATCAACTCATCTGCAGGATCATGGTTTGGGAATTCGGGAAGACTCATGGCCTCGTTCACGATGTCGGCGGTTAGAGGCAGCACCTCGATATTTGGAGCGAGCGCGTCAGCAAACCAGGCGGCGAGGTTTTTCGGGAGCTCTAATTTTCCGATCTGTACTCTTTTCCCGATTTCCCACAGGCTGATGGCCGCCAAACCGAAGATCTCGCGCGGCGTTTGCAGCACGCGCAATGCGGCCGCCGATCAATCCAATGGTTCAATTCCCAATTCTCACTTCTCATCCGAGAGCGGGAACTCAGCTTAAGCCGCCCGCGTAGGCCCTGAACGAGGCGGTGTGGGAATCTTCGCAAGATTGTGCTGGTACGCGTAGATCAATAGCTCTAATCGGTCGGTGAGTTCGAGTTTGGCGAAGATGGAGCTGAGATGGTGACCGACAGTTTTCTCGGAGATGAATAACCGCTCTCCGATCTGTTTGTTTTTCAGGCCTTCGCCCAGCAATGTGATGATCTGCAGCTCGCGCGAAGTCAGACTTGCGATCTTGGCCTGCTCTGGGTCTGTCTTCATGGCGGCGCCGGTCCTGACGGCTTCCGCCATGGCCGCCGCGATCATGGAACGGTTGAGCCAGACCTCGCCGCTATGGACCTTTCGAATCGCCTTGAACAAACAGGTTGAGGATTCCAGTTTCAACATAACGCCCATCGCGCCCAGGCGTACGGCGCGAAGGTGCAGCTCGCGATCGGGCACTCCTGTCAAAACCAGAACACGTGCCCCCTGTGCGGCTTCAATCAATTCGGCAAGGAATTCGAGACTGTTGTCACTGCCGAGAAGGAGGTCCAGCACAATAATGTCTGGCCTCATGCGCGCCACCTCGAATGCTTGGGCTCGATTCACCGCCTGCCCGACGACAGTCAGTCCCGGCTCGTTTTGGATGAGGTAGAACAATCCTGTCAAGAAGAGTTCGTGATCATCAATAAGAACGATGCGAATATCCAGTGCGCCAGAATCATGAGTGGTGGTTTTGAGCATGTGCCGTCCTGACTGCCAGAAGTGAGGCCGCTGAATCCGCGACCGGAATGTAGATCTGAAATTGTGTTCCCTGTCCAACTTTGCTGGAAACCTTGATGGATCCCTTGTGATTCGCGAGGATTCTCGACACAGTGAACAATCCAAGTCCGGTTCCCGTGATATCCCCATTCTTGGTCGTGAAAAACGCGTCGAAGATCTTGTCGATGATCTCGAGGGGAATGCCGGCCCCGGTGTCTGTGATCTTGATGAGCAGATGATTGCCATCGTCCGTGCACGTAGAAATTGGTTCGCCCGTTACGTTTTCCGCTTCAATGGTCAGCACTCCGTCGGCCGGCATGGCGTCACGAGCGTTCACGCAAACATTAATGAGTACCTGCTGCAGATGCGTCGCGTTGCCGACAATGGGCCAGAGGTCGTTGGCGAGCGCAGTCTTGATCTCGATTGATTTTGGGAACGTGCTCCGAAGGATCTCGGCGGTTTCTTCAATCAGATCTCCCGGCCGGATCAGTATGCGTTCTTCGTCAATGCCTTTTATAAACGAGAGCAGCTGCGTGATCAGCCGTCCTGCGCGTTGCGCGCTCACTCGCAAGGTCTCAAACCAGCGGCGGCTCTCGGCGTCGGGTTGTTTATGCTCGAGCATGCGCATGGACAGCAGCATCGGAGACAACTCGTTGTTGAGGTCGTGTGCGATCCCGCTGAACAATCTGCCGAAAGTCTCCATCCGCTGCACGCGCAATAACTGCGATTGGATTGTCTTCTGTTCCGTGATATCCGTGTTGGCGATCAGAACGGATCGAGGATAGCCGGCCGCATCGCGTACCAGTTTCATGCGGCTTCTAACAAAAACAGTTTTGCCGTCCTTCGTCGTTTGCCTCAGCTCGCCGTTCCATTCTCCGTTGTCGGACAGATCGCCTTCGAACCCTGGTTCAAGGCTGTCATGAAGCAGGTCTTGAATATTTTGGCCAAGAGCCTCGGCCGCCCCCCAACCGTAGAGCCGTTCCGCACCTCTGTTCCACACCTCGATGCGATCCTCGAGGTCGCGGATGATCAATGCATCCTGCGTGAGGTCGAGTAAGCCCGCTTGAATTGCTAATTTTTCTTGCTGACTCTCACGACCATTTGTCGTCACCGCAGCACCTGTCTGTCTCCGGCTTCCGTCGCCTGACGGCTGAATTCCGCGGACCCTTGCGTCTGCGCCGGCCGGTTGATTGATCCGATAAATCTAAATCGTTCGGTATTTTTTGATATCTGTCGGGTGTCTTCTGTAGTGTCAGCAGAAATCCTTGCGCCCGTATCGGGAATAGGAGGGAACAATGTGTCAAACAACAAACGCTCAGACACGCGGCGCATCCTGGCGACTCACTTTCGTGTTCGGTACCTAAATTGCGACGGTGCCACGTAACAGCGCGATCCGTGCTGGACTATGAGAGTACTCAGGAAAAAACCGTGGAAAATGTCTACGACTTCAGGCGTGCTCCACTTCCTGATGAACTTCTGCCACCTTCAACATCATGATCCGCGCAAAGACACACCACCGCCCGATCAGTACGTTGACTGATTTCCTGCCCTTAAGCCTTTAGTGCCAACAGTTACAGGCCTGGACCTGTTCTACAGGAACCAGGTTTTTTTGTCAACTTTTTCAACGGTATTTTCGTAATTTTTCGGCACGAGCGGATCGCGCGTTTTCCACGCCCGCCCAAATCCACGTCCGGCGTGGGTTCAGGGTTGTAACGGAAACTCAATTTGAACCACAGATACACCTCTAAGAAAATTTGGTGCGTAGTTGTCTGCACCGAATAAAATGCTTTTCACACTGTAACGGGCGGTCTACACCGCCCTTGACACAAGTGATTCGCAGGAGGTTTCGATGTTCAATAGGCTTCGAATTGGACACGCTTTAGTTGTATTGCTTGGAATCACAACTATCTCCATGTTGATTATTGCGCAGACATCCGGCCCTACAGGCCCGGTCATGCGCTTTACGGCGACGACAGCAAACGTCAGCGGAGCACCGGATTCGGTCCGCATCGATGTGCTGGCCTGGTCCACGGACGCCGATCGCGATCAATTACTCGCCGCTTGGAATCTCACCGCCACTCCTGGCGCGGGCGCGCGTGGCGGCGGCGGCGCACGTGGCGGGGCTCGAGGTGGAGGCGGACGGGGCGGCGATGCGGGCGGCGCAGCTCCAGCTCCTGCTCCCGACGCGAATCCGCCGGATGCTGCGGCCGGGGCGGCTGCAGCTGGCGGAGCAGCCGCCGCACCAGCAGGTCGGGGCGGACGTGGCGGCGGAGGCCGCGGTGGTGCGCCTGCAGCCGATGCAGCGCGGCAAACGCCCGAGGCCGCATTGGCGGCCGCTCTTCAGTCAGGGCGCACGGTCGGATATCTCTGGTCATCCGAGAGTGCCGGTTATTCGCTCAAATACGCGTATCGCATACCGCAGCCCGACGGCGGAGAACGTATCATCTTCGCAACGGATCGCCGCCTCGGTGCTTGGAACACGTTATGGAAGCCCACAGGGGGCGCTGCTACGACCGAGCTTGACTTCAGCGTTCTCGAAGTGCGCTTGAATGCAAAAGGAATCGGTGAAGGTAAGGCTTCGCTCACTGGAAAGGTAGCCGTCGATAGCTCAGCGAAGACTATCGCTCTGGACGGCTACAGCGCACTGCCTGTCGTGTTGAAAGACGTCAAGCGTGCCAGTGCAAAGTGAACAGGTTTGCCCATTGAGCTTCCGACGCTCCGAACTGTAGGGGCGGTCATAGACCGGCCCTATAGTTCGGACCAGCATGACTTCGCAAGCCATGCGACTACGCACTTGCCTGCTGATTTGTTTCAAACCCAGACATCTGAATCGAACGCGCTAGGTTCACACTGCCTTGGTCTCCTCTCGGCAGCATCGCGCCTGAGAATAAAAAAAGATTGACACATCAATATAAGCACAGCCAAAATTACGCATCTCATTCACATATCTACAATTAAGTTCGGAGAGCGCCATTCTCTATTGAATGGAATCTGAAAAGTGATAACAAGGAGGTACCTGAATGGATCCACAAGAACTCTCTGTTGAAATCGAAGAACTAGAATTGAAAATTGCTCCTGATCAACCGCCGGGATTGCTCGGTTATGAAGGCCAGCCGGGAAATCAGGGAGGACCCCAACATCATCCCTAGACGAGCTCGGCAATTTAACGCTTAAATAGGGACGAAACGAGAGGCCACCAATCTGGTGGCCTTTTGTTTTTGCATTCTCACGCCTGCTGCAATCGGTTCGTCTACGTCTTGACCTTGAAATCAACTTACTTTGTTGATCGTGGGCGTGAAAAGCTGCGATGTCTTGGCCGAAAATACACTCCCAAAATTTTTCGTAAGCCCTGCTGTTTCTTCTGATCAACTCAAATCCGAATCAGCCAACTGACACATCCCATATGAAGGGGTAACCGCCGTGCATGCCCGCGAGCCCTGCGGACCCGCCTGTACTTCGTGTCCGCTTTAAAAAAAACAATTTGAGGTGAATTCCTTAATGCGTCCCAATTCGAAGCCAAGAGGGCTTGCAGCAATTTCGACTTTATGTGTAGTCATACCGTTCTTATCTCTCACAGCTCATGCACAACCTGGACCCTTGTACATGCCTGTACTGCAATCGGCAGACTCTATAGATGCAAAACTGACTCTCGTCAATCCGGCAGTGGAACCCGCGACCGTCACTTTGATCGCGCGAAGTTACGCAGGTGCCGTCCTTCGCGGCCCAGGCATCATCAATCCCGTGTCGTTAACGCTGCCGGCTTCGAGTAGCCGCGCATTAAGAACCAGAGAACTGTTCGGCGACGGTGTGTCTTCGGGTTGGGTGGAGCTGCAAACAACGTCGCGTGTGATTTCGGGTGCTTTCTCTATTTTTGATTCGAGGCACACCTCGATCGATGGTTCAGATCTCAACGCTACGCCTTCAAGCCGCCTGGTCTTCCCGACGGTCACCACAGACGCCAATTCTGGCAACAGGCTCGTGCTGATCAACACGACCGATCGTCGTATCAGCGAGGTGAGTGTGTCGCTCTTCGAGAACAGTGGATCGTTGGTTGCGCAGCGCACTTTCTCGTTACCCGCATTCAGTGGTTTCTCCGGCGGCATTGCGGGTCTCGTCCCGACAGTGCGTGACTTCGATGGGTACGCCGTTGTCGAAGCGCTTTCTTCAGAGGATGCACTGATCGGGTTTGAGACCTATCGCGATCGCGGGGACATAGCTGCCCTGGAAGCTATTCCCGATGACGGGCGGCTTCAAGTCGGATACATGCCGCAGTTCGGCAATCAGCGCAATACGGTTTCGACGCTGAGCTTAGTGAACTACGGAAATGATTCGCAGACGATCGCGATCACTGCCGCGATTACGGATGTGAATAACAGAGGCGGGAATCCGACAGCGGCAACACTACAGCGAACGTTGTCGGCGAATGAACGTGTGGAGTTGCGGCTGGATCAATTATTCGGCTTCAATTCCGCGCGATCCATCGCTGCTTACGTCAAATTCCAAGCAGCGGAAGGCATATTCGCTTACCTCGAATCAAAAACACCGGCTGGCGGATTGACCGCTGTGCCGGTCCAAGCAACAGGCTACTCTGATATTTCTTTTTCAACTATCCCAGACGACTCGGGCTTCTACACGGGCCTGACGCTGATGAGTTCCAATTCGCCCTCCACCTTGATCACGATTGACGTGTTTGACCAGCGCGGATACCCTATCGACACGGCGACGCTCAATCTGGCCGCGAACACGCGCTGGTCCGGACTTTTGAGTGATCTCTTGCCTGCGATACAAGATCAAAGTGGAGGCCGAGTGCACATCACAGCATCTTCATTGATCCTGGCGATTCAGATCTTGGGAACTGCCTCTTCCGGAGCTCTGGCTGTCGTGCCGGCGCAAGGCTCTGCGCTGCCGGTGCAGACGAGTGGCCAACCGGTTTCGTCTCGTGCAGGTGCAATCGTCGCGAGTCCCGACGGCTCTGCTTCAGTTGCAATTCCTCCGGGAGCATTGAGTCAAGACATTCCGATCCGCATAACGCGGTTGAACGTCGCAGATTTTCCAGCGCCGCCCCGAGGTGAGCATCTGATCGGAATCGTTGAAGGTACGCCTTCCGGAACACACTTTCGGATTCCTGCGCGCTTGAGATTCCCTTTGACCGATACTCTTCCAGCCGGGTCTTCCCTCGATGTAATGATTTTCAATCCCACCACCAATCAATACGAGGCTAGTGGATTTGAGGCGACGGTGGACCCGTCAGGCCGAACCGCGTCGGCAGAGGTCACGCACTTTACAAAGTTTGCAGTCCCCGGCGCCGTTGCAAGTGTGAGGATCTCGAGCCTGAATCCTACTAGCGGAGCTGCAGGCAGCACCATTACGATCTCGGGTTCCGGATTCGCATTGACGCCGAGTGCAAATACGGTGCTGTTTACTGCCAGGGACGGGGGAATAGTGACTGCTCCTGTGCTGACGGCAAGTGCAAATGCGTTGACGGTGAGCGTACCCTCGGACGCAGCGTCAGGGAAGATTTATGTGCAGGTGGGTTCTGTTAAATCAAACGGCGTGCGGTTCAAAGTAACGACAATCGCGAATCAGGCCCCAACAGTGAATGCCGGGCCTGATCAGACGATTACTCAACCAAGCGGAGCAGTTCTTTCGGGAACGGCAACGGATGACGACTTGCCCACCGGCAGCACATTAACCGTGACGTGGACTCAACTCAGCGGCCCCGGCTCGGTCTCGTTCGGCGACATCCGTGCCATCCATACGCCCGCCACGTTCTCGACTGCAGGGACTTACATCTTGCGTATCACGGCGAGTGACACGGCGTTGACCTCCAGCGATGACGTGGTGATTACCGTCAATCCACCTGCTGTGACGAACCAGCCGCCGGTCGTTAATGCCGGCTCCGATCAAACAATTACGGTGCCTTCCACGGCAAATCTAACAGGTACGGCGACTGATGACGGTCTTCCGACCGGCGTCCTTACAGCGGCCTGGAGCGTGGTCAGCGGCCCCGGTACCGTGACATTCGGTGATGCGACCGCTTTCACGGGAATGGCCAGCTTTTCGGCGGCCGGCACGTATACGCTACGTCTGACGGCCAGCGATGGCGCGCTCTCGTCAAGCGACGACGTGGTCATCATCGCGAACGCGGCCACAGGCATTAACCAAGCACCGGTTGTGAACGCCGGCTCAGATCAGACGATTACTCTGCCTGCGAGCGCGACTCTGTCAGGAACTGCCGCCGACGACGGACTGCCGACTGGAAGCACCGTGAGTGTGACCTGGAGTAAATCCAGCGGTCTCGGCACGGTAACGTTCGGCAATCCTGCGGCCCTCAGCACGAATGCCACATTCTCTGTGGCAGGTACCTATGTATTACAACTCACCGCGACCGACGGCGCATTGTCGGCCAGCGGTCTCGTCACGATCCTCGCCACCACGGGTACGGCCGTAAACCAGGCTCCGACGGTAAACGCCGGTCCGGACCAAACAATCACTCTGCCTGCCGGAGCGGTGCTTTCCGGAACCGCAACAGATGATGGGCTGCCCTCCCCCAGCACTTTAACCGTGACTTGGAGGAAAGTCAGCGGTCCGGGTACCGTGAGCTTCGGGACTGCTACCACTCTTAACACCACTGCAACATTTTCGGTGGCCGGCACCTATGTGTTGCGGCTAACGGCCAGCGACGGCGCATTGTCCGGCTACGACGTCGTGACGATAGTCGTCAATGCTGCGACGGCACATGGCGGTTCGGCAAGTACGGATGCGGAAAGCATTACTGTGATGGCTGGTTCACTCGCTCTGGAGGGTCAAACCAATTGGTTTTATTACAACGGCGGGGATGCGCCGGAAGGGGCGTACATGCGTTGGCTCTTTACGGCGCCGACGCTATCCGCGACGGTTCGTCTGCCCACGCCACTGTTGCCCGGCCGCTACTATCTGTTTTTCTATGGCATCTCCTACGATTCGAATGAACCGCTTCAGGCCTCGATCGGCGGAGGCACATCCACGGCGGTCACGCTGAATGATCGGGATGCGAATCGATATTGGAGCGATGGAGCGATGGTGGACGTCGCTACAGCATCCGACATTTTGCAGATCACGCTCACCCGAAATCCGGCGGGTGCCGTCGATCA
>QHXA01000201.1:5339-8451 GCA_003222755.1 Acidobacteriota bacterium | reverse complement strand
GGTTGCATGCATAATCTCCATACGTTGAGACCTCGAGATATCTGGCAAATGTTTCAACGCTGCGTGTGAAACTTTTTACCCTGCCGTCGAAGTCTAAAGGAGAGGATGAACTCTAAATCGGGGGATGGCGCGTGCCCACTGACGGAATGGATCAGGAGATCCGGACGCGCCTGGACCAGAAGCTCTATGCACCGGCTTTTGAGTTGTTGGTTACGAATTACAGGGATAAGGTTCTGCGTCTCGCATATTCCATCCTAGGAGATCGCGTGCTCGCCGAAGATACTTCCCAGGATGTCTTTGTGCGGATCTGGCGCGCGCTACCAGCGTATCGAGGACTCGCTTCTGTCTCCACATGGGTGTATGCAATCACTCGTAATACTTGTCTGACGGCACTGAAGCGGGCCAGAACAATCAATGCCATCGACATCAATGACCCCTCGATAACGTTGCTGCGTGAGCAGCCGCGGCCTGAGCCTCGGCGGCCAGATCCGCTACGGGCCCTTTCGCAGCTTCCCGAAAAATACCGGCAGGTTATCATCCTGTTTTACATGGAAGAGAAATCCTATCAAGAGGTAGCTGATCTGCTCGACATACCTATCGGCACCGTCAAAACCTATCTTCATCGTGCAAAGAAGGCTCTTGCTGCGGCGTTGATGGACGAGAAGATGAAAGGAGGCCGCTAATGCCGTGCGCCTCTTTTGAAAGCCTGCTTCTTGATTACGAGGATTTGTCTGCTCGCGACCAAGAGACCGTCAACTTTCATCTCACAACCTGTAATGCCTGCCGCGATTACTTTGATGCGCTGGTACAGCTTGATGCTGCACTCGCAGAACAGTATTCAGGGATCCAGACACCGTCAGAATTTCAGAGCCGGCTCTACGCTCGAATTAACGCCACCACGCCTTTGGCGCCGCCTTCATTCTTGCCGGAGATGCTTGACTTCATCGGTTGGTCGGCCGTAATCGCAACGGGAGTGTTATTGCTAAGGACGATGATGCCGGTCCCGCTACCTGAAAATTCTTTCGTTGAGATCAGCAGACTATTGCCGTTTTTGGCCGGTCTCGCAGTGCTCAGTGCGGCGTGGATCGGTGTGCGGGTTTACTCGGACCTAAAATCCTAGCGACGATGTTCTACTGTGGGCGCGGTCTGTGACCGCGCGTATTTCGTTGATTCCAGGAGAAACGCGCGCTCATAGGAGCTGTGAAAAAATTGCAACCAGGTCTGAGTAGCACTATTCCCCTCCTTGCATCACCGCAAGGAGGGGTGGCCGAGCGATCAATAAGATGTCGCGAAGCCTCCGCTGATCGCGAGACATCGAACAGCGCGGACGTGCGGCGGCGTTCCAGCACTTTCGCCTTCAGTCCGGCCAAAATCTCCGGTGCGGCATTTTGCCACAGATTGTGATGACCTGTTCTGCACGGTAGAATTGCTCGCGTGATTATCCCTGAGCGCCCTCCGAAATCATCTGAGGCAGGCTTCTGGAAACCGGAGTTGGACGCGCGTTTTGGCGGTGAGACAGCTCGACACGTCGCACTGCGTTGGGTTGTCCGGCTTCGTTACGGAGTCCTTGCCGGCGAAATAGCGTTAATTGCTGCGCTCTCTCTTGGTCTGCAAATATCACTTCCCGTCCTTCTGATAGCGCCTGCCATCGGACTCCAGGTCCTCAGCAATTGGCTACTCGGTTCGAGGATGGACCGGCTTGGGGGAAACGCCGAGCACTTGGTCGGCGCATTGTTTTGTCTCGACACGCTGTGTTTGACACTGATTCTGGCGTTGAGCGGCGGTCCAGCCAATCCTTTCAGTCTCCTGTACCTCGTGCAAATCACCTTCTCCGCAGTCGTATTGCGCAAATGGTGGACCTGGACTCTCGGTGTTACGCCGGCGCGGCTCACGAAATGGCGACGCCGCTGGCGACTATTGCCGTCACGGCCAAAGAAATGGAGCACGATGCTACCGTGCGGCTTCGAGACCACCGGTCGCAGGAAGATGCTCAACTTATCCGCTCTCAGGTCGAACGCTGCCGTTCGATCCTTGAGCGGATGGGCACTCAAGGCGCGGATCCGTTCGGAGAAACGCCCAAATCCACCGAACTCGATGCGCTACTGCTTCAGGTCAAAGAAAAATTTCCGGAGGCACAATCCCGAATTCACTTATGCATTGATGAAGGTTTGTCGAATTGCCTTATCCCCGTCCGGGCCGCCGTCGAGGCTTTGTCTGCTCTCGTGAAGAATGCACTCGATGCGAGCCCACACGGCAAACCGGTTGTTGTGCGAGCAGTCAAGGTCGATGAGGGGCGAGTGCGCTTTGTGATACGCGACGAGGGAACGGGAATGAGCCCAGAGGTTATGGAACGCGTCGCCGAGCCGTTCTTTACAATGAAACAGTGCGTTGAATGCCTTATGGCGGCAATGTGCGGTGTGTTGATTTGTGCCTCCTTCGGTTTTGCACAAAGCGATGCAGCGATCCGCGGCAGCGTCACAGCAAAGGCCGATAACTCCTTATTGCCTGATGTCGAGATCCGGCTTGAGAGTCCTCTGCTGGCCGAACCACTCGGAACGAAGAGCGGTGACAACGGACAGTTCGCATTTCAACGGTTGGTTCCCGGCCCATACATGATCAGAGCTTCGCGGGAGGGCTTTCAGGAACAGACCATCCAGTTGACGCTGAAGCCCCGCGAAATTCAAAACATCACGCTCGAGCTTTCCCTTCGGGGAATCGAGCAATCCGTCGAAGTTCATGCCATCACCGGATTGGCGCCCACATATTCGCCGAGCTCGACGACCTTGCAACGGGAAACCATAGATGATTTGCCAGTGGATCAAAGAAACAATCTGCCGGACATGATCGCCATCACGGCTCCTGGCATGATCCGAAGTCACGACGATTTCGTACACGTGAGAGGAAATGAGATCGCGCTCAACACATTTATCAATGGTGTCTCTTTTTGGGAAAATCCACACTCGGTCTTTTCCGCTGGTTTGAGTCCAGACATCATCCAATCCGCCAGCGTGATGACCGGCGGCTTTCCAGCCGAATACGGAAACCGTTTTGGCGGAGTCATCGACATCGTCACAAAATCCGGGTTGTCGATGAACAACGAAGGATCTTTGAC
>QHXA01000201.1:0-5254 GCA_003222755.1 Acidobacteriota bacterium | reverse complement strand
ACAGTGGAGGTTATGAATCAGCTCGGTTCCTCAGCCCCAACGATCCGCGATCGATTCACGATACCGGCCGTGGCGGCCACAGTTTTTTGCAATTGGATTTCAACGCGAATCCCGCGAATTCTCTGAAGCTGGTGCTCATGGGTGATGGCACCAACTTCCAAATCCCGAAGACGAGCTTAGACGACGAGATTCGCCCGAGTGCGAACGCCTCGGAGCGAACGCGCGAACAAACGGCTGTCCTGACGTGGAACCATACAGTTTCCTCGAACACTCTGCTCAATACTTCGTTTTATGAGCGATGGTCCCGTACGGAGCTGATTCCGGCGAGCGATCCTTTGTCGGCATTTGCTCAGAACCGACGCACACTTTCGACAACCGGCTTCAAAAGCGACGTGACCTGGTTCGCAGGTCGCCATAGTGTCAAGGGCGGAGTGGATCTCGTATTGTTGCGGCCCGATGAGAATTTGTTTTTCTTCGGCGAAGGATACATCGCTTTTTCACACCTGCTCGGATTACCGCATGTCCATCTTCGAGGGCCAAACCGTGGACCCATCACATTCGCGGAACGAAAAACCGGAGGTCAGGCCAGCGGATATGTGCAAGATGCAGTGCAGTTGACAGGAAATCTACGGCTTGATGCAGGTCTGCGTTACGACGGCTACAGCCTTGCAACGTCGGCCTGGCAGTTCAGCCCGCGGCTGAACCTTGCATATCGCATCTCCCGCGCTGGGACTGTGCTGCATGCATCCTATAATCATTTTTTTGTACCGCCGGCTGTCGAGAACGTTCTGATTTCGAGTGCGGGACTGACTCGATTTCTTCAGGACCGGCCTGAGGCTCTACCTCCGCTGCAACCCATTATCGAGGACCAATTCGAATTGGGCCTGACGCATCCATTCGCCCGGAACCTCCGCGCAGGACTCACCGGCTATTACAGGACCAGCGATAATCCCGTTCACACGGTCCTGTTTCCCGATTCACGGATCTACGCGTATGCCAACTTCGACAAAGGCAAAGCGTACGGCATGGAAGTAAAAACAGAGGTCACGCCGATCCAGCGGATTGGGGTTTCCGCTTACATGAACTATTCGTTGAGCCGCGTTTATTTCTGGAATCCGGTGACAGCGGGATTCGTTGACGAGACACACCACTTGGAAGAATCAGGACGATTTCTTGCACCCATGGATCAGACGCACACATTGAACGCGGGCTTCACGTATCATCATCGGAAGACCGGCGCGTGGGCGGGCATGACGTTTGAATACGGTAGCGGTACTCCCACTGAAGCTGAAGAAGAGGAGGGTGCGTCGATGGAAGCTCCTGTTCCCCTTCGAGTGCCGGCGCACTTCACGCAAAACCTGACCGTCGGCGTGGACCTGTTTCGCCGTCGCGATCGTTCATGGCTGGGACTGCAGTTCAACGTGGAAAACCTTACGAACAATGTCTATAAAGTGTCGCAAGAAAGCGTGTTCTCGCCAGGTGAATACTTCAATCCGCGCTTCTATTCAGGTTCGTTGAAGGTTCATTTTTAAGCTTCCTTAATGCTTCTGAGCTACAAACCAGAAGATCCTTACTCCCGGTTATTGAGCATTGAGGTTGAATTGGGCTCGGCCGTTGGGATCAAAGGTCACGAGAAAGGACCATTGTCCCGCCATCGAAAAATCGGCATCGAATTCGTACCTTCCCGGCCCGGCTTGCCGGGTGGACGACACGTTTCCGAACATCGGACCCATTCCCGGCATTCGCATGTTTGCTTGAATTTGCACATTGCTGACATTGGCCCAGTCATTTGATGTCGCATTGCGAATCTCGAGCATGAATTTATTCGAATGCTGTTTCACGGCACCCGTATCGTTCAACAATACAACGACGTAATCACCCGATCGTATCTGCTGAACCTGGACGAGCGTGGCGGCTTGCTTGTTGCATGACATTGTGAATACTAGGAACACAAGAAGAAATGGAAGCGACATCAGTGCGCGCCGCATGAACTCTCCATCTATGCGGTCTTTCTCAATGAGCGACGGCTTCGCCATTGCCGAAAATCTTCGACGATGACAAATAAGCAGGGCGTCATGAATAGCACATGGATGGTCGAACTGACCATTCCGCCGATACTCGGCGCCGCAATCGGCTTCATGATTTCCATGCCGGGTCCAGTTGAGAAGGGGATAAGTGACAACGAAAGCACGATGGTCGCGACTGTCATCAATTTGGGCCGCAAACGATTAACAGAACCGTCAACAACAGCATCGACGTATGACTGATCGGCTGTCTTTCTTGCGAGTGCTTCACGTATGAACGCAACCATGAGCACGCCTGTTTGAACGGCCACTGCAAATAAGGAGATGTAGCCGATAATCACGGCGGTCGTCATAGGATAGCCCAGAGCCCGTTGAAGGAACACACCTCCGACCATCGCGAACGGAACAGACATCATGGTCAGGATGCTCTCCGAAATGGACCTGAACGCCAAAACCAGAAGGCCAAAAATAATGATCAGCGTCACCGGCACGATCAGCCGCATGCGTGCGCGGGCATCCTGCGTGTACTTGTACACGCCTGTCCATTCGATGGAATAGCCGGCTGGTAAACTGAGATTTTTCGCGAGAAATTCTCTCGCTTTTTCTACGTAATCTGCCGCCGTTACGTTTTGAAGATCGACATAGACATAGCCGGAGAGGTGACCGTCGTCATTGCGGAGCATCTCGGGCATCTTGCGCACGGAAACGGTTGCGATATCGCTCAAAGGCACTGCACGGCCGTCGGCTGTTACGACTGGCGTTGTTTTAACTTTTTCTAACGTGTCGGTGTATTCGGGCGAATATTGCACGTTGAGCGGAGTGACCACATTGTTAGCCTCTCTGATGCCGACGACGTTATCACCCCCGATGGCGTAACGAACTGTCATCATGGCTTCGTCAACGGTCACGCCGTGCTGCGCCATGCGTTCGAGATCGTTCTGCACATCGACGTAGTAGCCCTCCGATATGCGTTCGGCGATCACGGATTTGGTGCCCGGAAAATCCCTGAGCATGGTTTCGATCTGCTGAGAAATGTCCTCGACTTGAGAAATGTCTGGGCCTTTGACTTTGATTCCGACCGGTGTCTGAATCCCGGTGCTTTGCATCATGACTCGAGCACGGATCGGCTGGACCCAGGTGTTGACATACCCGACGGTCTGCAGCGCATTGTCCATTTCGGCCACGAGCCTGTCTTTCGTCATACCGCTTCGCCATTTCGATTTCGGACGAAGCAGCACAGTGGTTTCGATCATCGTAAGCGGCGCCGGATCAGTCGATGTGTCCGCGCGCCCAATCTTTCCGAAGACTCGATCCACCTCCGGAAACTGCTTCAACTTCTTATCCATCTGCTGCAACACCCATCCGGCTTCGCGATTGGGCAAGCCCGGCAACGTGGAAGGCATGTACAGGATCGAACCTTCGTCCGTCTCCGGAAGGAAATCCTTTCCAATGCCATTCAACAAAACTGCTGCAGCGATTACGGCAACAAGACCCGCGCCCGTAAACGCGTAGCGGTGCTTGATCATCAGTCTCAGAGCAGACCGATACCATGCCACAGCGCGGCTTTCTCCAAAATCTTCAGATACGGTTCTCTGGCGCTGGAAAATCCAGACTACGATTCCCAAACTAACGACGATAGCGAGTTGCTCTAGTTGCTCGCGGAAATCGCCGGCAAAGCGTCTCGCGAGCACAATGGAAAAGGTTAGGAACAGGGCGGCCATTGCCGTAGAGGCATATCTGTAACGTCGCAGATTATTCTGCAGGAGATGGAACCATCGAGTAGATGTTCCGTCTTGCTTCACCGCGTCGGTATGGTGTCGGAAGATCCAGGAGATCACGATCGGCAGCAGGAGCAGTGTCAGCAATGTAGAAAACGCCATCGCAAAGGTTTTCGTGAACGCCAATGGATCGAACAGCCGCGCTTCTCTTTCTTCGAGAAAGAAAACCGGGACGAATGAGGCGAGAATGATCAAAAGTGAAAACAACAATGGCTGAGCTACCGCCGTGATCGAGCGAACGATGAGGACCTTCTTCTCCGCTAGGCTCAGGTTTTTGTGTCTGGATAGTTCCGCCGTGCAATTCTCGACGATGACGATCGTTGCATCGTCGATCGCACCGATCGCGATACATAGACCTGCGAGAGAAAACAAATTGATCGTCTGGTTGAACCCGGCCATCGGCAAGACCGTAAACAGGACGCTCAGCAAGAGAATGACGATCGGTCCGGCTGCGGTACGAAGCCTTCTGAGAAAGAGAATGGTGACGAGGCTGACAATTACCAGCTCTGAAACAAGTGTCGCGAAGAATTCTTTGAGAGTCGCCCAAATCCACGATGACCGGTCATACGTTGTGACGATCTCCACACCTTTGGGAAGAGAAGCGCTGATCTCTTTCAGCTTCCGGTCGAGAGATCGACTGATCGCAAGAACATTCTGATCCTGCTCCATAATGACCACACCGCCGACCACTTCACCACTGCCATCCAGGTCCACGGTGCTTCGCCGCTGATCGTATCCAATCTGGATATATCCAATATCCCTGAGGTAGACCGGTTTGCCGTCTTTGTTTCGACCGAGGACGAGATACTCGAGCTTATCGATATCGTTGTTATCGATCGCTCCTCGTAACTGGTAATCCCGGTTCGTGACTTCGATCATGCGTCCGCCGGCTTCTTGAAAAACTTCCTGGACGGCAGCCACGACTTGCTTGATAGGAATGCCGGCATTCACAAGCAACGGTGGAAAGATCTTTAGCTGGTACTGTTTTTCAAGACCGCCCACCGATGCCACTTCAGCAACCCCGGGAACAGCCTGCAACGCCGGTTTGATCTGGCTTTCGTTCATCAATCGCAATTCCCGCATATCGTGCGCGGTTTCGTGATCGACGATCGCGTACTGATAAATCCAACCGATGCTGCTGGCGTTCGGACCGAGGGTAACGGTTGCATCTGACGGCAACTGCGGCCGAATCGTGTTGATCCGGTCGAGCACGAGCTGTTGAACTCTCGCCCGTTGCGCCCCGTTGCTCAGGATGACGTAGATAAACGAGTACCCCATGTGAGAGGTGCTTCTTATCGACTGGATATCGGAGGAGCCTGTCAACGCATTAATGAGCGGTTCTGTGACCTGCGCCTCAAGCAATTGCGGGCTCCGCGGCCACTTCGCATATATGACAATTTGCGGGTCAGAAATATCGGGAATGGCATCGAGAGGTGCAATACGAAGGGTATA
>QHXA01000200.1:13029-15821 GCA_003222755.1 Acidobacteriota bacterium | reverse complement strand
GCGCGGCCTACGACCGCCCGCGTACCGCGGAGCGGTGCTGGGAAATTAGCCAGGGTACGCGTTTTTTGCGTATCCCTGGAATACTTTAACAACTCTGGATCCGCACCCTGAAAGGGTGTCGCGGACTCCTCGCACCCCTGCCCGGGTGCGATTCTTCGTGCGTCTCAATACCAGGGGTACCAAAAAACGCGTACCCCTGGCTAATTTCCTCGCACCGCTCCGCGGTGCCGGCCCGCTGGATGATCGGTGGCATGCTACATCGAGAAAAGGGCAGGAGCAAATGTTCAACGGGATTCCGTGCCGGCTATTCATTGCATCCCGTCGCAGTCGCCAGGGCTCGGCAGACGTCTTTCATTTTTTGGGCATTCACGGTTCCGACGAAATGTTTGAGGTTGTTCTTATCAACCGTCTGTATTATCAACCGTCTGTATATGGTCGAGATTAATGGCGGAATTCCGTTTGAGTCCTTCATTGATTCCGACAATCACCTCACTTGGAGCGCCTCGAATTGTTGAAGTAATCGGGGCAACCATCACTGTATGGAGGACTTCAATCGCGTCATTACGCGACAGGACAAGGACTGGGCGACGCTTGTCGGGGCGCGAAAACGCAAATTGCCAGATTTCGGCGCGATTTATTCTGGCGGCCATTGCCCCTGATGCTCCCAGGACTCGAATTCCTCGCCAAGGCCAGCTGTCTTCCCGTAAGCTCGTTTGTATGCCTCTGCGATTTCTGCGCGGCGACGCCGTTTCAAATACTCTGCTACTGCACGGCGTAGTACTGTCGAAAACTTGTTTCTCATACCCGATTTCCGTCGGGGGCGGGGTGCAAGAATTTGTTGGGGGCCATTGATTTGACCATCTATACGGCCTAGCCTCTGACCATGGTCAAACTCAATCTGCATCAAGTCAAGGCCCAGCTTTCCAAATACATTGGAATGGTTGAAGCCGGAGAGGTCGTTATCGTCTGCAAGCGGAATGTGCCTGTTGCTGAAATTCGGCCAATCGTCACAAGGAAAAAGAAGGTTCCTGAACTAGGTTGGGCTGAAGGCGCCTACAAGGTTCCCGCGGACTTCAATGAAATGACTGAAGACGAATTGACGCAGTGGGAAGGCGATGAGGGCGATCCACTTCGCAAGTACGCACGTAAGCGAGCCCGTGGGAAGAAATGAAGGTGTTGCTGGACACTGTTACGTTTCTTGACGCGGCATTCTCATCGAAAGATCTGTCGAAACGCGCGAAAGATCGTCTTCTGCACGCCGATAGCGAACTGTACGTCAGCGTGGCTTCGTGTTGGGAAATTGCGATCAAATACTCGATCGGCAGGCTGGCTCTACCCGAGGACCCGCATAAGTTCGTCCCTATTCTCGAAGAAGCTGGGTGCAGATATGNNNNTGAAGAATCTGCATTTCATGTAACGCGCCTTCCCAATATCCACAGAGATCCCTTTGATCGCATTCTGATTTGCCAGGCGATAATCCACGGAATGGTCCTGCTTACCCCCGACCACCGGATTTCCCGATACCCAGTCCGGACCGCCTGGTAACCTCGAAATTGAACATGGCCTCCTCCACACGCGCGCTGGTGCAAATCCATTTTTGCGTGATGCTCTGGGGATTTACCGCAATCCTGGGTAAGGCGATCACGCTGCGCGCAGTGCCGTTGGTCTGGTGGCGAATGATTTTGGTAACTGCGGCATTGATGCTGTTGCCCCGGTTCTGGAAAGGCATCGGGTCGCTGGCGCCACGGATGATTGCAATATACATCGGCATCGGCGTGATTGTGGCGGTGCATTGGCTGACGTTCTACGGATCGATCAAACTTTCGAACGCGTCCGTTGCGGCGACCTGCATGGCGCTGGCGCCCTTGTTTGTCGCATTCATCGAGCCGCTGCTGGTCCAGCGGCAATTCGATGTCCGTGAACTGCTCTTCGGGCTGGCGGTCATTCCGGGTGTTGGGCTTGTTGTCGGAGGTATTCCGGCGGAAATGCGTACAGGGCTTGCCGTCGGGATATTGTCCGCATTGCTGGCCGCAATATTCGGTATGCTCAATAAGCGATTTATCGAACATGGCGAGGCGCTGAGCATCACTGGACTGGAGATGGCGGCTGGCGCAATGTGTCTGACACTGTTAGCGCCGCTGATGCCGGCTTCGGAGCCGGTCATCGTCAAGCCGAGTGCGCATGATGCAGTATTGCTCTTGATTCTGTCGATGGGGTGTACGCTGCTTCCCTTCGCGCTCTCCCTCGTTGCATTACGCGAGTTGAGCGCATTCACGACCGCGCTGGCAATCAACATGGAACCAGTGTACGCGATTGTGTTGGCCATCCTTCTGCTTGGCGAACAGCGAGAACTGCATTTCGGCTTCTACTTAGGTGTCATTATTGTTTTCATCGTGGTCTTTAGTCATCCGTTATTCAAGAAGGCAGCAGCATGGCAAAACTTCCTCAGCGTCTGGAAACAAAACTGATCCACTCGGGTGAGCCGAAGCCGCGCATTCAAGGCGCCGTGAGCATGCCGATTTTTCAATCGGCGAATTTTGAATACTCCGACGAAGCGGACTATCACCGTCTGAAATACATCCGTCTGAACAACACGCCGAACCACGAGGCGCTGCACGAAAAACTCGCGGCTGCGGAGAACGCAGATGCGGCGCTGGTCACCGCCAGCGGCATGGCGGCAATTTCGACCACGCTGTTGACGGTGCTCTCGGCAGGAGACCACTTGCTCGTTCAGGATTGCCTCTACGGCGGCACGCACGATTTCATCACGAAGGATTTGCACTCGTTCGGGA
>QHXA01000200.1:0-13006 GCA_003222755.1 Acidobacteriota bacterium | reverse complement strand
CAGCAATTGCGCGCCAACACAAAAGCGATCTACAACGAAACGATGAGTAATCCCCTGTTGCAGGTCCCGCATGTCCGTGCACACGTTGAATTCGCCAAAGCGAACAAACTTGTTTCGCTAATCGACAACACATTTGCCAGCCCGGTGAATTTCAGGCCGCCCGAGTACGGATTTGATCTTTCACTGCACAGTTGTACGAAGTATCTCAACGGCCATTCCGACATTGTCGCCGGCGCGATCATCGGACGCGGCGATCTCGTGAGCAGGATCAAGCATCGGCTGGATCGACTGGGTGGTTCGCTCGATCCACATGCGGCTTCCTTGCTCCATCGCGGCATGAAGACTCTCGCCCTTCGTGTCCGATTTCAAAATGAAAGCACGCTGGCGATTGCGCAGTTCCTCGAGCGGCATCCAGCCGTTCAATCGGTTCACTATGCCGGCCTCGAGAACCATCCGTGGCATGAGCGTGCGCGTGAACTCTTCGATGGTTTTGGCGGTGTGTTGAGTCTCGAGTTGAATTTCGAGTTGAAAGACGGTGTTGATAAAGCGCAACAGTTCATGAACCGGCTGAAGCTGCCCATCAGCGCACCGAGTTTGGGCGGTGTTGAAACGTTGATCACGCGGCCGGCAACCACCTCGCACTCCGGCATGCTGCGCGAGGACCGCCATCGTCTTGGAATTTCGGATGGCCTTATCCGGCTGTCGGTTGGGATTGAAGCGACAGAAGACCTGATCGAGGATCTCGACCAGGCGCTAATGGGGTTGTAGCATCCGTGGCCCGCACCGCGGAGCGGTGCCTGACCCCCGCCGCTGCATCGGCGTCCGCAATCACACGCGCAGCCGCAATCGCGCCTCACAGCCGGGGACATCCTCGCGGTTTCCGAGCGTGAGCGTGCCGCCATGGGCCTCGGCGATCTGCCGGCTTAACACCAACCCAATACCGGACCCACCCGGCTTGGTTGTGAAGAACGGAACGAAGAGATTGGTCGTGTTGGAAAGTCCAGGGCCGTCGTCTTGAACGACAATGTCAAGATGGCTTCCGGATCGCTGCCACCACACTCGAACGCCGCCGCCGGTTTCTAAGGATGCGTCGACAGCATTTCGAGTGAGGTTAATTAACAGTTGCTCGAGTTGATCGCCATCCGCCTGAATTGTTACGTCGGGACCGGGCTTCAGGGCAATCTGCGTCCGCGTCTCCAATCCCGCAACCCGCCGCACAAGCGCGGCGACATCCACGGGCCGGAACTTCGGTTGTGGCAACTTCGCCAATCGCGCATATGCCGCCATAAAACGGCTCAGCGCCTCCGAGCGGGATGCGATCACAGCCAGGCCGCGAAGCATATCTTCTTGCCAGTCCGGCGCACGCGATTCCTTTTGCAGCAGCGATATCAGACTTCCGGAGATCGACTTCACCGGGGCCAGCGAATTGTTGAGTTCGTGGCCGATCACACGCACGATGCGCTGCCATGCCTTGAGCTCTTCTTCTCGCAGCGCGCGGCTCAGATTCGACAAGACCAACAGTTGATGCGGCAAGCCGCCCTGGCGAAACGTGCTTCTGCGGATCTCCCATCGCCCGGATGCGCCCGGAAACGCAGCGTCGATGACACGTGAGGAGGCGCCTTCATTCAGGCAGTCCGCCAGTCCAATATCTTCAGCTTTTAAACCTAACAACCGCTCTGATGGCCTGTTAAGAAGATGCTCACCGGCGCGATTCACCAGTCGCAGCTTCTGTTCGCCGTCAAATGAGAACACGGCCACATCGATTTCCTCCATGACTTTGCGCAACAGCGTTGTCGCTTCAAGCGCGTCCATACGCTGTTCACGAAGCGTCTGGGCCAGCGTATTTACTTCGCGTGTGACTTCGGCGAGCGCATCGTCGTGGCGGCTATCGCGGCCGCGGATGGAGTAATCACCTTCGCGCAACGCGGCGAGAATGTTCGACAAGGTCTGAAGTGAGAAAACCACACGCTGCCGGATTTCGCTTACGAACCCGAGCCACATAGTGAGAATCAATACCGTGAGCGTCCACTGCACTCTAGGAGTGAAGTCGCCCCTCCACAGCAGGACCAGGGAAATGATAACGGCCGGCAAGCCCGCCAGTATGGCCATGAGAAACAGACGACGATCGTGGCTGAGGCGGTAGTAGGGCCTGCCTCTGCTTTTCGATCTTCGTGTTTCGGTTCTGATCAGCACCGCTCGTTGCGCCTTCGTGCGTTTGTGTTCGTGACCATTTTAAATGCCGTAACGCTGCATCCTGCGATACAGTGCGCTGCGGCTCAATCCGAGAGCGTTCGCAGCCTGGCTGACGTTATTTCCATATCGCATCAACGCCTTGCGTATTAGAAAAGATTCGACATCTTCCATGCTCATATCCTCGAGCCGTGCTGATTGAATAAAGGCATTGCTCGTGGAAACAAGTCCCAAGTCCGCTGCGCCGACCGTGGTTTTTTGCGACATCAACACGGCTCGTTCAATCGTGTGATCCAGCTCGCGCACATTCCCGGGCCACGGATGCTCGCGCAACGCTTGCATCGCGGCATTGTCGAAGCCCGTCAGGTGCTTTCGATATCGTTTCGCATGGAGGTTCAGAAAATGCATCGCCAGTCCCGGAATGTCTTCGCGACGATCCCGCAGCGGCGGCAAATGGATTTCAATCGTATTCAGGCGGAACAGCAGATCTCCGCGGAATCGCCCCGCAGCCACTTCTTCATTCAAATTTGCATTGGTCGCGGAAAGGATACGGACATCCACACGATGCGTCTTCGAGGAGCCCACGCGCTCGAGCTCGCCGGTTTCCAGCACACGGAGCAGCTTCGCTTGCTGGTTGAGAGGAACATTGGCGATTTCATCGAGAAACAGCGTACCTCCGTCCGCTAACTCAAAGCGGCCGACGCGATCGGTCTTGGCGTCCGTGAATGCGCCTTTGACATGGCCGAACATTTCGCTTTCAAATACACCTTCCGCCAGGCCGCCCACGTTCACCGTGACCATCGGTTTCGATGCACGGTTGGATAACAAATGAAGCGTTCGCGCGACGACTTCCTTTCCTGTGCCGTGCTCGCCCGTGATGAGAACGTTTGCATCCGACGGCCCGATGCGCGCCATTAATTGCAGTATGGGTTGCATAGCGGCCGCTTGTGCGACGAAAGTTGGGCTGCCGTCGGCGCGGAGCAGCTTGTTTTCCGCCTCGAGCCGCTGTTCTTTGCGCAGGCTGCGCCCAAGCTCGAGTTGCGTCCGGACGATATTCAAGAGCCGCGGATTCTCCCACGGCTTTTGTACGAAGTCCCGCGCACCACGTCTCATGGCTTCCACAGCAAGCTCGATGCTGCCCCACGCTGTCATCACGATCACCGGTAACGTCGCATCCATCGCCCGAATTCGCGAGACCACTTCCAGGCCTTCTTCACCAGACGTGGTGTCGCGCGTGTAGTTCAGGTCCATGAGAACAGCATCGAAGTCGCGCGCTTCCAGCGCGGCGAGGATTCCGGAAGGAGACGTTGCCGATTCTATCTGATACCCTTCGCCCTTCAACAGAAGCCGCAAGGCCTCGAGGACGTCCACTTGGTCGTCAGCTATGAGTAAACGTGGTGAGGCAGTCTTCATGACGTGTGAAGGATACATTGTCCGCGTTTTCAGCGTTCGCACCGCTCCGCGGTGCCAAACATCCTAACCCAGGAGAGCCGTTCACTCATACCTCAGCGCCACAATCGGACCTGGGTCTCCGCCAGCATGAGGCATGCAGGGTTCCACCATAGCGTCGCTTACAACTGTGGAACACGTATCAACTTGAAGAAAGCGCTGCCAGTGCATAGGCCGGAACGCCGTTCGATTTTGGGACGGATGAGATCGGAACCGAACACAATGCGTGACGTGAAGTACAATCCCTCTAGGAATTGCCATTATGTCGTCTCAACCGCAGTCGAACTGGTTCAGCATTGAAGAATATTTCGCGCTCGAGCGCGCCTCCGAACGCCGGTTCGAATATCGCGATGGCGAGATCGTTTGTATGTCCGGTGGTAGCCGACAGCATGCGGCTATCGCAAGCAATCTCGTCCGGCACCTTGGTAACAAGCTTCGCGAAGGTTGCCGCATTTACGGGAGCGATCTAGCGATATACGTCCCGGAAGGCCGCCCGTATCGCTACCCTGACGCGAGTGTTGTCTGCGGCGAAGCTCGCTTTCAAGTCATCAATGGACTCGATTGCCTCGAAAACCCCGTATTGATCATCGAAGTGCTCTCTCCCGCAAGTGCGGATTTCGACCGCGGCACAAAATTTGAACAATACAAGTCCATCTCTGAATTCGCAGAGTACCTGCTCGTTCCGCAAGACCGCCCGCACGTGGCACGGCGAACCAGGCGCGATCGTGAAACCTGGACTGAAACGGTATTCGAATCGTTTAATGCGACGATCCATCTCGATACGGTGGGCATCGATCTTAAGATGGGTGAGGTCTACGAGGACATCTCCTTCGAATAGCTCGTCCGGGTTGTGCCGCATGCGCCTGAATGTCCCAATTCGCTTCGTTCAAAGCCTGCCATAGACCATTCAGGTCGGGGTGTGTTGTGCCTTTCAAACGCGGAGCTTTGTACGCGGGGACCTGAAGCGCAATAGAGGTCGTCGTGAACAGCAAAATCGCGATGGCGGCTGTAAGGTTTCGCACGATGGCGCGAATGTTAGCACGCATGTTGCGGGTTGCACAAAAGCTCGACGCCCTGAATTGATCTGTGCTGAAATGAAGCCCATCGGAAAACTCTTATGAAACGATTATGCATTGCCTTGTTCATGCTGCAGGCCCCCGCGGCCACCACGAAGCAATTAATGGTGGATCTCATCCATCCTGCAGCGAATGACATCCTGCTGTTTGTTAATCGTGGCGCGTCCAGCGACGAGAAGCAGTGGGCCGCCGTTCGGCGCAGCGCATTGGCTCTGGCAGAATCCGGGAATCTGCTGATGATGCGCGGGCGATCCATGGATGAAGCCGAGTGGATGAAAGACGCAAAAATGCTGGTCGATGCAGGAACGGCCGCATACAAAGCCGCACAGGCAAGAGACGCGAAAGCGCTCGCCGGTTTGACCGATGCGATCGATGCATCATGCACGACATGTCACAAGCAGTATCGGCCTAACGTGTTCCCAGGCGATGGAGGTCCAAAGTGAAGTATTCGCGCAGGAACTTCTTGAAAGCTGCCGGATCGGGCGTTGTGAAGTTGGAAGATCGACCAGATGAACATCATTGACGGAATACTGTTCGAGCCGGTGGGTTGCCTGGCGGAATTTCCGTCAGACGAATTCGACCAAATCGCACTTCTATTATTTAGTGGGAAACTGAAGCCGAGCCAGTCCGGTAGCCAGGCTTACTGGCGTTCACTGAACCTGATGCAGTCAAGAACCAAAACACTCGATGACTCCGACAAAAAGATTTTTGAAGACCTGGAGATGCAAGCCGTCGAACGTGCGACTGCATATGAGGATGTCGTACCGGCAGTATCAGAACTCAAGGGAATGGGCGTCAAGCTCGCCATCGCCTCCTCACTTTCCCACAAAGCAGTAGCGCGTTTCGTGGAACGGTTTTCTCTCCAGCAGCTTTTCGCCGAAACATGGGATCGCGATAATGCCGGCGGGATCAAAGCCGCACCCCTAACCGCCGCGATGCAAAGCGCATCACTAAAAGCTGAGCAGACGATGTTTCTTACCGATACGGGCGATGGCCTCAAGGTTGCGAAATCGGTAGGCGTGAACTCGATCTTAATGATGAACGATCCGGATGAAGCGATGAGACACGCCCTCGGGCGGGATCGTTTCATTACATGAGTTCGCGCACTTCATCCGGTTCATCGCCGCAGAAAACGCGCGGTAAACAATCACGCGTAGTCGTATAACATCGGCGGCTCTTTCCCGAGCAATCGCAGATATGTGTAGAGTTGCCCCCGATGATGCCAGTGCTCGTCGTATGCAAAATCAAAGTAGCGCGACGCGGGATATGTTCCGAATGGGGACTCGACTGGACGGTTGAGATCCTGTTCGGACATCGCTCGGAAGGTTTTGTCGGCTAATCGATGGCAAGCGTCCGCATATGCCCGCACATCGGTGACAGTAGCCAGAGCCTTGAGCTCAGCAGCCACTGCCTCGGTCTCGGGATTCGAACGGTTGGCGTCCTCCATCGTAAATCGTCCTTGCCGGACAACATCGACGGCCACCTTCTCTTGAGTGTAGATATGGAAGATGAGCTCTTTAGGACTCCGCATCATTGGCTTCGGCCGGAATTCGAGTTCATCATCCGAGAAGGTTCCGATTGCCCGAATGGTGACGCCATGCACCATGTTGAAGTAGTCCAGTTTCGCGGCCAGTTCAGACTTGTTCATCGGCATCCTCGCGTTTGAAAAATTAATCTGAGCGTACGCCGACAGATATTCCCAACGCAATACTGTCAGTAGATGAAACCGCAGAACGTGTAGCTATCCCTCAATGACCTGTTTCCAGCGTCGCGGAACGCCTTCGTAAGCATTCAGGTAAGTAGGTTCCAGGGGGACATTGACGTAGTGGCCGGGGTCGAGGAAGAGCGGCATCGGGATCAAATCCGACCCGACGGCCGTCGGCTCAACGTAGCAAGTGATAACGCCTGCAGCGGCGTACGCAGCAAGTGTCAGCGGCTTTCCGGACGGTGGCTGGTAGCCGCCCTTCAGACGCTTCCAGATCGCTCCATGCATCCCTTCAGGATCGAATGGACCAGGTTGGAACAGATCGATAACGAGCAGGTGATAGCCCTCATCCAGCGCGCCAACCGCTTTATCGACGAACGCGTCAAGCGCGCCACGCTTCTCCTTATTACCGGGAGACACGATCTCGAGCAGCGCGACAATTCGATCGCCAGTGGTATGCCGGATGACAATCTGCCGACGTCTCGCGGCCAGCAGCATCGCCTCTGTGACGGTGTCCGACAATGCGACCCGCGGCGGCACGGCGGCCACAGAAACGCCCTCGTATGAAGCACCGCGTTTGCCTTGACCGGCGTCTGCTCCCGGACGGGCTCCGCTGAGGTCTTCCAGCGCTAATACGTCAGCAATGACTTGACCCGCAACTTGTTCTGCTTGCGCGTAGTATCCTTCCGGCAATATTCCGCTGTTGAGCGTCCGCTGGAGTTCGGCGATCCACGCGACGTGGAACGCATGAAAGGTCCCCGCCGTCACCCGTGTCCAATCATGGATGGGCATAGCGCAATTATAGCAAGTGCCCACGGCCGTAAATCCTAATCGACTGGCCGAAACCACTTGTCTGGTGTCGTGCCCAGCATATCGCCAAAAGAACTGCGCGTCTAAGCTCCTGGCCGACCAAGAGCGGCACTTGGCGACATTAATGCGGATCGTCACATCATCCGCCGCGGCAAAGATTGGTCCGATGTTCGGATCGCGCACCTGGAGTTTGGACATTTCGCACCGCGGAGCGGTGATGGGAAATTAGCCAGGGGTACGCGTTTTTTGCGTACCCCTGGAATACTTTGGCAACTCTGGAATCTGCACCCTGAAAGGGTGTCGCGGACTCCTCGCACCCCTGCCGGGGTGCGATTCTTGGTGCGCCTCAATACCAGGGGTACGCAAAAAACGCGTACCCCTGGGTAATCTCCTCGCACCGCTCCGCGGTGCCGAAGCGTCTGTCCTTCAGCAACACTCCGGTTTTGCTCATTTATCGCGCAAAACGTTCGCTTCAAATGTCCAAACTCCAGCGGGGCGGTCATAGACCGTCCCTAGAATGCGGTACCGATTTTTCCGTTACAGGCCACTACATACGCCATTGAACGTTTGTCGAATGTAGGAACAGTTGTTTCGTCGCCAATGCTGCTCCTTCCGCAAGCGCCCTTAGCTTCGCCCAAGCGATCTGAGGATGAACACGCATACCCATTCCACAGTCTGTGCCCGCAATGACGTTCTCTCGACCGACCAGGTGCGCATACTGAATAATGCGATCGGCCACCAACTCCGGATGCTCGACGACATTGCTGGCGTGACTGACCACGCCAGGGATGAGGATCTTGTTTTCAGGCAGCTTCACTTCCTTCCACACTTTCCACTCATGCTCGTGCCGTGGGTTAGCCGCCTCTACCGAGTACGCTCCGGCTTGTACACTGAGCATCAGATCGACGACATTCTTCAACGGCAGATCATGTGTGTGTGGTCCGTGCCAGCTTCCCCAGCAAATGTGATAACGCACTCGATCCTCAGGAAGACCTTGTAAGGCATGATTGAGCGCCTCCACGCGCACGGCAGCGAACTTCCGATATTCTTCGATACTGGGCGCGGGCACGATCATGTCGTAGGTGTCCGGAAGAGCGGGATCATCGATCTGCAGAATGAACCCTGCGTCAACCACAGCCTTGTATTCATGCTTGATCGCGTCCGCGAGCGCAAAAAGGTACTCTTCATCGGTCGAGTAATGTTCGTTGTAGAAAAAGTGTTCCAGCCAGCCCGGCGCAAGCACGCAGATGAAGGTTTCCTCCACCCTCACGTTGGCTTCGCCTAGTGCTGACTTGAATGACTGGAGGTCTTGCTCGATCTCCTGCTGTCCGATGTACGTGATTGGACCGTTGCAAATCGTGCGCACCGGCGGAGCCGGCAGAAATTGGAGATCCTTGTAGAATTCGGCAAATTCGATCCGTTCATTGGTTTGCAAGGCCATGAACGCTGCTTCGCCCTGCTTCAAAGCTCTGGTACCGAGCCCGCTCAAACGCCGGGCATAGTAGGCCATACTGCCGAATCCAAATTTGCTCAGTTCGCCATCGCTGATAATGTCGATGCCTGCCTCAGCCTGTTTGCGAATCACATCGATCATCCCGCTGCGCAGCCGCGGTCTCAACACCTCCGGCTCTATGCTGCGGCCTGCCATGATTTCCCTTGTCATTTGCATCAAGTCTTGCGGCCCGTCCAGTCTGCCCGCATGTGTAGTCAGAATGCGATCGGTGCTTCGTTTCATTGAAAGACCTCCGTTTTGAAAAACATTCTGGAATCACGCGATTCTGTCGATATTGAGAGCTAGCTCAATGCATAGCTATGATCATTAGCGTTGCGTCATCTTGCAAGGCTTGCCGCGCGAATGACGCAACCGTGTCTATCACTGTTTTTTGAAGCTCCGCGGCACCCATGTGCCGGTATTGCAGCAACAGATCGATGAGCCTGTCCTCGCCGAATTCTTCATTTTGATCATTCATTGCTTCCGTGATTCCGTCCATGATCAATACCAGACGATCGCCGGAAGCGAAGGCGGTTTGGATTCTTCGACAAGGTATCGCCGTTGCCGCACCTTCGCGATTTGGCCGGGAGTTGGAACGAGGTTCATGCGCATGCCAAGCCCTTCTACCGATTTTTCTTCGACAAGGTATCGCCGTTGCCGCACCTTCGCGATTTGGCCGGGAGTTGGAACGAGGTTCATGCGCATGCCAAGCCCTTCTACCGATTTGCATTAACTAAGGTCAAGACTGTTCTGCGTTGCCTTCGCTCCTGGAGTATCCAGAGAATAATTCGTCACCGTTGATCTTTGGCCGAGAGAATAGCGCGACATTCGGCCGCGCCTTGAAAAGTTTACAAAGCTTTAGACTCGACGATGCACACTACCGATACGTCATGAAGAATGGACGTACTGACAAGGCAACGAGTCGACGTCTTCCATCCTTAATTTGTGAGAAACGACGAAACGGCAGCCTGAAACTCTTTCGGCGAAGTGAGATTCAGGAGATGTCCGCCACCCGGCACGACAATCAATCGGGCACCGGGAACGCGGCGCGCGAGCAGATCCGCCTGCTCTCGCTGGAAGGTGTCTTTCTCTCCGATGAGCACGAGTGTCGGGGCCTTCACTTCTTCCAGTTTGTCGATGGCGCGCAACGGCGGTTTGACCATTTCGCGCGGCACCGTCCACAGACGATCGTTTTCCATCACCATGCTTCGAACGAGCGCCTGGGATTCCGGAGGGGCTGCGAATACCGGTGTGCCCAACAGGACTTCGCCCGCTTTCTTGTAATCGCGAGCCTGCAGGGCCGCAACGAGACTTGCGGCAAACGGCAACTGCTCCTTCGAGACAAATCCGCTGATGGCTGGTCCGGCAAGCACCATGCGTTCAACGCGCTGAGGCGCCTGCAACGCGAGATCGAGCGCAATTGTCGATCCGGCGGAAAGGCCGATGAACGTTGCCTTCGTGATCTTCACTTCGTCGAGCAACGACTGCAGGTCCTCGAAGTTGCTGAAGGGCGCAGTAGCGGTATCGGATTGGCCATGCGCGCGGAGATCGTATCGAATGACTTTGTGCGTCGCGGACAACCACTCTGTCTCTCGCACCCACATGCGGCGGTCGAGGTTGGAGCCCGTGATCAGAACCACGGCCGGACCATTGCCCTGGATATCGTAGGCAAGACCTATTTTCGTTTTGCCGGCGGTCCGCGTTTGAGCGGCTACGGTGACGGCGAACGCGAGCGCGGCGACGATACATCGGCGATTCATTGTTGCGATCATAGTCGAAGCGCCTACTTCGCTGTTCCAGCAACGCTGCGAGGCAACGCGAAAACATACAGCGTCGCGCCGGACCGGCGGAACCGGATGTCCGCGTCAGGCGCAGCATCCGGCTGTACCCGGGTGTTGGGACCCAACTGGCTCCCGATGATCGCCACATACTGCCGGCCGTCGGGCCCGGCGTAGCTGATCGGCGAGCTTCGGAAGTTGCTGCCCGTTCGGAACGTCCAGACGATTTGTCCGGTGCGGGCATTAAATGCGCGGAACACGCCTTCATTGGGACCGCCCTGGAAAAGCAGGTCGCCCGCCGTGGCCATTACCGGCGCGTTGTTGGCGACCTTCCACGGCACTCGCCACACAGTCTTTCCCGTTACCGGATCGTTAGCCTGCAGCTCGCCCGCCGACTCGGCTCCCGGAGCGAGCGGATTCGTGTTGCCCACGGTCTCACGCAGCGTGTAGTCGGCACCGGGCACAAATTTTCCCTCGACCATTTTCTGAGTGCCGCACTGGTTCGATGCTGGCGTGTAGATGAGACCCGTTCGCGGAGAATACGCGTCTTGAAACCAGTTTCGGGCGGCGATGCCGGGGCACCAGGTGACTGTCGTGTCTTTCGCGTCCGGCACATATTTCTGCCGGTCCTCGAGCTTCGTGAACATGATTCTCCGGATATCGTAAAGAGTCCTGCCCGTCTCCATATCGACGCCTTTGATGAGATCGTTGTAGACGAACGGCCATGGCTTCAGAAGCATCTCGCCCGTCGCACGGTCGAAAACGTAGTAGAAGCCGTTTCTCGCCGGGTGGACGAGAGTCTTTCGCATACGCCCTCCGATCTGGAGGTCCACGATGATGCCCGCACTGGGCTCGTCGAGATCCCAGGCATCCTGTGGCGTCAGGTTGTAGGCCCATACGAGTTCGCCGCTGTCGGCGTCGCGCGCCAGTATCGACGAGCAGTAATTGTTGCGGTAGCTCGCCAGACCGCCCCGCGCGTCGAGATCGACCTCGCCCCACTTCCTCCGGTAATCCGGGTTCCAGGGCGAGCAATTGCTGGTGCCGTAGTAGAACAAATTCAGATCCGGGTCGAAGGTGAACCATCCCCAGATCGTGCCGCCGCCACGTTTCCAGGAGTCTCCGTACCAGGAGTCGAGCGCAGGATTGGGAACTTTATCGTCGGCGTAGAACGGTTTGAAACGCGGGCCGATGCCGACTTCGTTGTTCGGCCCCATACTGTAGTATCGCCATCGCATGCTGCCGGTATTGATGTTGTAGGCGGTGACGTGGCCCCGTACGCCCTTTTCTCCGCCCATCACGCCGACGATGACTTTGTCGTTGACGATGAGCGGCATTGCGCTGGCCGTTTCACCTATAGCGATGTTGGCGTTTTCAGCGCGCCAAACGACTTTCCCGTCCTCGGCGTTGAGCGCGAAGATCTGTCCGTCCAGCGTGCTGTAGAAAATCTTGCCGTCGGCGTAGGCCAATCCGCGCGTTTCCGCACCGCAGCATGCCGCCTTGATTGCCGCATCGATTTGCTGGATTTCGGGCCGGAATTCCCATTTGATGGCGCCGTCGCGAGTGAGATCGAGGGCGTAGACGTAATTAGGCTTCGGCGTGACGATGTACATCGTATTGCCGATCACGAGAGGCGAGGCTTCATGCGCGTCGAGAATTCCGAGTTGCATGCTCCACGCCATCGTCAGGTTCTGGATGTTCGAGAGGTTGATCTGATCGAGACCGCTGTAATTCCAACCGGAATAGTTGCCGTTGGGCATGACCCACTGTTTCGGATCCTTCTGTAGCGTCAGCAGGCCCTGGTGTGCGAGCGTGACGCTGGAGACTCCCAACACGAACATGACCGTCAAGACAACAACCCACACGCGCCCGCGATTCGTCAATGCACTCACCGTTTACCTCCGCATTCGAACGTGGACTCCATTCATCGCTGGGACCAATACTAGTCGGGATTCGGTTCCGCAACAAAGTGGAACAATTGGGTAACGGAAAGTGACCTATGGACCTACGGCTCGCTCGTGGAAGATCGGGAATCCGATGAGACCGCCAATTGTCGCGACCGAACTACTGCGAAGTTTTCAGCCGCGACTTTCGGAAAATGGAATCACAGTCCAGTCCGAACATGTCCCCGGATCTCCCTTTCGTGTGCGTCGATCAAATGGCCATGACGTTAGCCCTCACCAATCTGATCGAGAATGCGGTGCGCCATGTCCGGAACACCTCGCCGAACGCCGCGACACTGTCGTCCACCGCGATGAATTGCTCCGCGCGGTTTGGGGTTATCTCGACACGGATGTGATCACGCGAACAGTCGACTTCGCCATCGCTCGATTACGCAGAAAAATCGAAGTGGACCACCACCATCCAGTATTCATCCTCACGGCGCATGGCGACGGATACTGTCTCAGCGGCGTGTCGGACGAAGAGTGACCCAACCAAACGCGAAGCTCAGCCATTGAGCTCCTGGTCGAAGCTGACGTTCAGAATGTAGGTAATATAAGACGCGCAG
>QHXA01000199.1 GCA_003222755.1 Acidobacteriota bacterium | reverse complement strand
CTCTCTTGCACACTTCTCTTCCTGTTCTTTGTCTTTGTTTGCGTCGGGCCCACCGGCCAGACGATTTCGGTACACCGCATTACTTGAGGCTTCGCCCTGTCGGGCTTGCGCTTCGCGGCGGCCTTCTTGATTCGGCAATGGCCGGTCCCCCCACGCCCGTCCGGTTGGGCGGCATACAAACAACCGGCGGCGGCTCGGTGTGTCCTCGGCGCCTTTTGGCGCATAAGGTCCGGTCACCGAAAGCTGGCCGATGGCGGGCCCCGTACGGGGATGTCGCCTTTCGTTGAAGCGGGATTGTGTAGGCTGCCTTGCCGTTTCGATAAGCGATGAGCCCTCCTTGACGAATGTGACGCCGAGGTTGTGAGGGCCTGCATGCGCGGCAATGCGCAGTTTCAAATTCTTGTCGAGTGTCGTGTCGTCCGCGGTGGCCGGCTTCTGGATCGTGAAGGTCCCGACCTGCTCCCGGTCGAGCAGCACCAGCAGCTCGTGCGGACGCGCCTCGCGCAACCCGCCGATGCTTCCGGCCAGATCGCGCGCGAGCCAGATCTGGATGTCGTACTCGCCGTCCTGGGGAAACGTATAGGGCACGGACACGCCACCGCGCGTGCCAATTGGCAGTCCGGGGACGTGTTCTTCCTGCGAGAGGTCGGCGGGCAGCCGGATGAAGTCGTTCTGTAAAGAGGACTGCGTCCTGCCGACCGCCAGGCGGCTGATTTTCTGGGCGGCCGAGACGTAACGATTCAGGAGCGTCGGCGACAGATCGCCGACGATGACGTTGTCGAAGCCGTGACCGCTCTCATCGGCCGGCAGAAGCGAGCCGGCGTCGACGTCGAGCGCCAACAGGTCTCTGATCGCGTTCTGATATTCGGTTCGATTCAGACGTCGCAAAGTTTCGGTGCGACCAGGATTCGGTTTTGCAGCCGACGCCGCATCGAGCGATGTTTCCAGCCACGTCAACAGCGCGAGGCGATCCGCCTTCGGAGGCTGCGGCATGTTGGCAGGCGGCATGACGCCCGTGTGCAGCTTGCGCACCACCTTCTCCCATAGTTCGGGTTGTGCGTCAGGCCTGGACACGTCGACCCGCTCCAGACTCAGGCCGCCAGTCTTCAGGCGTTCGTTATGGCACGTCGCGCAATAGCGATCGAGGAATTCACGCTGGCTCGAAGTGGCCGCAGAGTGTCCCGCAGACGCCGCATCATTCTGCTGTGCAGACATCTCCACCTGCGCAGAAAGCAAAAGCGTCGTTGCCAGTCCGGCAAGCGCTATTCTCACCGCTCCACGGAACGAGACGGATCCGGTCATCTACTGCCTCCCTCCGAGCGATTTACGCTGAAGTCTACCTGTGGTTTGCGCTGAAGTCTACCTGCCGGAATTCGAAGGTGTCAAGGACGATTCTCGCTACAATGACGGTCAAAAACAGCCAATACCAAAAGCTAACCAATGCGACTTTGCGCAACTGCACGGCGACGTGCAAGCACCTGTGATATGGGCCCCGTGAACTATTTTCACAATAATCGGTATTAGTGATACAATTTCGCAACAGTGAATGAGTCTCACAATCGATCCCGACCTCGGAACAAGGTGTCGTTTTTTCACGGAAACCGGCGATGAAAGGCTGGATTTCACAACCGGTGAAGCATTTTCATGGTCGTCCTCTTCCCGAGCCCGCGATACCCGCGGGGTATGCAGCCCTTATTGAACGCTTCGAATTATCTGTTCCGCTGCCGCCTCGGCTGGCCGCAATTGCGGAGCGTCATCATCCAGCATCCAATCTGTCGTGGAATCTGCTTACACCACGCCATCGTCCGACGAACACGCTTGAAGGGCAAATCGTTTTTGCACTGAAGTGGGAAGGTGTGGACCTCGGTGTTTTGGTAGGTCTTTTCAAGGTCCTCGAAGCCGGCGAGATTGCCGGGATTGTGCGGGCCACTCCGACCGGTTCCTTTGCACGTAGAACGTGGTTCCTATACGAATGGCTCACCGGACGCGAACTCGATGTGCCGGATCCCGGAAAGGTTCGACTTGTGAATGTCGTCGATACCGAACAACAGGTCGCGCTTCAGAAAGGTACAACGTCGCCTCGACACAAGGTCGTCAACAATCTGCCTGGAACACCTCGATTCTGTCCGATGATGCGATGGACACCGGCGCTTCAAGCAGCCGTTGCAAAAAGACTCGACATGCGCGCAAGAGAAATTATCGGTCGAACACGAAAGGACCTCATCAGCCGTGCGGCCGCCTTTCTTCTGCTCAGTGATTCGAAGTCGTCTTTCGCGATCGAGGGTGAACGGCCGTCGAGCGTCCGCGCAGCACGGTGGGCTCGCGCAATTGGCGAGGCGGGTGTTCGTTCAATCACGATTAACGAACTGGAACGGCTTCAGCGCGTCGTGATAGGCGATGCACGTTTTGTGAAACTCGGGGTTCGCGATGAAGATGGATTCGTGGGAACTCACGACAGGGAAACACAAGAACCGGTTCCCGACCACATTAGCGCTCGACCCCAAGATGTTCGAGACCTCCTTGATGGCATCATTGAGTACGATGGCCGATCGCTTACTGGTGGTGTTGATCCTGTTAGTGCTGCGGCAGCTATCGCATTTGGATTCGTTTACGTTCATCCATTCGTCGATGGTAATGGTCGGTTACACCGGTGGTTGATTCATCATGTGCTCGCCACTGCTGGTTATAACCCCGTCGGCGTTGTGTTCCCAATCAGCGCGGCAATTCTTCGACGAATCGAAGAGTATCGAACTGTGCTCGAGTCGTACTCTTCTGCCTTGTTGCCATTGATCGAATGGCGTGCTACGCCGGACAATAATGTGGAGGTCCTGAATGAGACCGCTAAGTACTATCGCTATTTTGACGCGACGTCGCATGCCGAATTTTTGTATTCGTGCGTCGAACAAACAGTAGAGAAGGATCTGCCGGACGAAATCAATTTCTTGCATGCATTTGACAAATTCTCGTCAGCAGTAAAAGAGATCGTCGAGATGCCAGATCGAGAAATCGAACTGCTTCGTGGTTTTTTGGCTCAGGGACGCGGACGTCTTTCAAAACGGGCTCGGGAAAACGAATTTCGCGCTCTGACCGACGAAGAGGCAACTCAGGTTGAAATTTTGTACAAGGAGCTTTTCGGAGATTTCGACCGCGAGGTGGTATGAATGAATTCGAATTCTCCGTGCCGCGTGCTGATGAGTTTTATGCGTTTTATGTGTTTCACGCGATAATACAAGTTAGGTGGCGGAACGATGGAGGGCCTGAAAGTTCAAGTCCCCCTTCCGGCATCCATTCGAAACGGCTTAGGATCTGCATCAGACCTTCATCAGACCGCGTCTTGGAAATGCGAGAAATTGCTCTTGGGTGGATTACGCAGCACGGATACGCAGGCATCTTCTCGCTGCTCGTTTTCGGGATTGTCGGTCTGCCGGTACCGGATGAATGGCTTCTGACCTTCTCGGGGTACCTGATCTTCAGGCACACATTACGATTCCTGCCGACATTCGGGGCGGCATTTCTGGGCAGCGCGTGTGGCATCACGGTGAGCTACACATTGGGCCGCATCTTTGATACGTACGTGCTGGTGAAACACGGACGGTTCTTTCACATCACTCCGCAACGGCTCGCGCGCGTTCATTCATGGTTTGAACGGCGGGGACGATGGACGCTCCTGATAGGTTACTTCATTCCCGGAGTGCGGCACCTGACGGGATATGTAGCCGGTGTATCGGAACTGAGCTACGCGAATTTTGCGCTCTTTGCCTACACGGGCGCGTTTTGTTGGGCAGCGATTTTTATCACGCTTGGTTATTTTGTGGGCGAGCAGTGGGATCGCGTGATGGAGATTCTGCACCAGACCAAACTTCTGACGATCGGTCTGGTGGTCGCTGGTGTCCTGCTCTACGGCGGTTTTCTCTACTTCCGCCGAAGGCGGCTAGAACACGCGTAATTCTTCCCAATTGAGAATCACCTTCCCACTATTTCCGGAACGCATGACATAAAATGCTTCGTCAAAATCGCGATAGATAAAACGATGTGTGATGACGGGCCGTATGTCCAAGCCGGATTGCAGCAGGACTGTCATCTTGTACCAGGTTTCATACATCTGCCGCCCATAGATGCCCCTGATCGTCAGCATGTTGAAAATCACTTCGCGCCAATCGATGGCAATCTCCTGCGAAGATATGCCGAGGATCGCGACTCTCCCGCCATGCGCCATGTTGTGAAGCATGTCGCGAAATGCGGAAGCGCTTCCGGACATCTCGAGCCCTACATCGAAGCCCTCTTTCATCCCAAGCTCTTTCTGTGCTCCGGCGATCGACGCTCGTTGGATATTCAGCGCCAAATCCACCCGCATCTTCGCGGCGAGTTCGAGACGGTAATCGTTGAGATCGGTAATCACGATGTAGCGCGCTCCGGCATGACGCGCGACCGCCGCGGCCATGATCCCGATGGGCCCCGCGCCCGTAATTAACACGTCTTCTCCAAGAACATTGAACGTGAGGGCTGTGTGGACCGCATTGCCGAAAGGATCGAAGATCGCGGCGGTATCGCGATCCACCGTTGGTTCATGCCGCCAGAGATTGGTCATCGGCAAAGCGATGAACTCCGCGAAGCACCCAGGCCGGTTCACGCCCAC
>QHXA01000198.1:8188-9754 GCA_003222755.1 Acidobacteriota bacterium | reverse complement strand
GCCGTGAAACCGATCGTGCCGGCATTCATTGCGATCTTTATGCCTTCCGCATCACGATTGACATTCACCTGCGTTTGTTCCCCAACTTCCATTTTGGTACCGGTACCCAAAAGAACTTTCGCATACCCTTTCTTACCAGAGCGAATACTGTCGCCCGCGAACAGTGTTCCTTCCTGCGAGATCCCGATTCCACGGAGCTCAACTGGTCCGACTGCACTGACCGACCCAATGACCGACTTCGGAGTGTGGAAATCCGCAGCCGAAAGAGGCATGGTCACGAACGCAGTTGTCAACGTTAACGCCACAGCCACTATTCTTCTGAAATCACAGCTCAACATGAGAATTCCTCCGCAAGCAATAAGTAACCACACAGATTACGGTTTCAAAAGACGACTTTCTAAAAAGGGTATTCCGCACTTACACAAAATGCCACAATTTTTTCAAAAAAAAACCCAACGGGTAAAAGCACTTATCAGAGTTCACACAAATGTCTTCGTGTCGGCCGGGGAAATCGCCAATGACATGCCAACGAAAACGAAGAACAGCATCGAATTTGATGGGATCTGCAAATTGAAATCTGCCGCGCTATGAATGAGGATTGCGAATATGGCTCCGCAGCAAGCCAGAAGTAAGCCGGCCCGGCGAGTGGAACGGATCGTTAAAAATAGCCGAACCGCGCGCACGAATGCCGATACTACGAAAACCCAAAACGCAACTGCTGTTGGAATGCCCCACTCTGAGGCAGTCTCAAGATAGTCATTATGAGCGTGGTCAAACACCAAATCGAGGCGCACCGTCTGATACGGCCTAAATCTATCTTGAAAACCACCACTTCCGATCCCAAGAGGATTCACGCTGATCATGCGAACTGTGTCACGGAAGATCAATAGTCGATCTTCCCGTATAGTCGCGTCAGGACCCAACAACTGGGAATATCGTGCGGCCAGCGCATCGATCCCAACCCACACAGTACCGAGAAAGATCAAACCCAGCATGCTTAGCCCGAGAACAGGAATCACTCGGCCGCGTTTTCTCATCTGCAGGAGCAGCCCACAGAATACAAACGTGCACAGAAAACAAAACACTCCCATCCGGGACAGCGACAACATCAGAGCGAGCGCCATGTATGCACCAGCCAACAAATACAAATAGGGCTTGGCGAATTCTCTGAAAGTGCGGGCGGACATATACGCCAGGCCAAAGGCTACGGGTATCAACATTTCGAGCAGTCCCGCAAAGTGATTGCGGTTGATGAAGGTACCACTGGTATTTTGCGTCTCGTTGATATAGCCAAAAATCCAGCCAGGGGCGATGAGGTATTGGACAGTGCCGAGGGCGGCCTCAACGATACCTATGAACAGTAAGACATGTAGGAATTGCTGAACCTTTGAGGATGTGTCGCGACAGGCATGATACGTCCACGCGGCTGCCAAAACCCCTAAACCAAGGTTCGGCTCCGTCCTTAGGCTGAGCACTGCAGATATGGCGAAGGCGACGATTAATGAAAATCGCAGCGCCTCTCCCTTAAGACACTTCAGGATGATGAGTATCGTGAAGCCAATAAGC
>QHXA01000198.1:2834-8129 GCA_003222755.1 Acidobacteriota bacterium | reverse complement strand
ACTGCTGATATGAATCCGAACATCATCTGAATCCAAAGATGAGCCGGCCGCTAATTACTGCAATTGCCGAGTCCAGAGCTCGATTTGCACCCGTCTTCACCTTGTGTGGAGGTACGAACAATATGTCATTGGGCAACATCAACACATCGACGGCATCCCCGCGCAGAATTCGGTCTACGTCCGCATGGAGTTCCTCCTTTGTGCCGTCTTGATGGTAGCGAATAACAACACACTCCTGTTTCTTCGCATCGCGGGTGAAGCCATTCGCTAACGCTACGGCCTGAGTTACCGATATGTTTCTGCCATTTCGCAGAACGAACTCATTCGGCCTGACGACCTCGCCTACGACGAAGACCGAGCCCGCATGAAGCACATTGATGACATCGCCGGCAAATACGGATACATTGAGCGCCGTATTACCGTTTTCAAACAGGTCTTGAACACTCACCGTGATAGTTTCGCTGACGACGCCTGCACTCGCCGGTTCACTGGCGCTAGCTCTTCGCATTATCTGGATCGTGTTGCCTACGTTTTGATCAATACCTTGCGCCATCGCTAATACATCGAGGAGAGACTTTTGTCCCTTGATCTGATAAATCCCAGGAAATTTCACCGCCCCTATCACTGAAACGGGCTGTGATGCGTATTCACGAACAAATACTGTCACATGGGGGTCTTTGACATAATTGCTCTTCAGGGCATCCTCAATACCTCGCTCCAGTTCCTGTGTTGTGCGTCCCGCCGCATCAATTCGCCCCACCAACGGGAGCGAAATAGTCCCTCCAGCCGTAACTCTCAGCGTTGCGCCCAAGTCAGGCACTTCAAAAACGGCTACATCAATCAAATCGTCTTTGCCGATTCGGTAATCTTCGTGACCAAGAGACGTAGGCGCGGTCGATGGTCTATTCGAAAAGAACTCTTCTTGTGGGAGCACCGTTATTGTCCTCGGCGGCTGAGCTGGGACGGTTGATTGGGCCGAGAGGTTTATGGTGAACAGGACCAGGGGCAGCAGACTTATCGCCTTCATGCGAACCTCCAGCGATTCAAAGCTAAGTTATGGTTGATAGAGCGCGATGTCAGTATGTAACATTCCCGACGTATGGCTGAAGAAAAACCAATTCACATCCCGCGACAAGGATATCCTGAACTTGCTTATCCGAAAAATATCATGCCCGTCGCGACTGATTCTCGTCAGAGCGCAGGCATCCACATCTTGGAGTATTGGCGAGTGATTGTCGCTCGCCGGTGGACGGTACTGGCGGTAGTTCTCACGACGATGATGGTCAGTTTGATTTGGACCTTCAAGCAGACGCCAATTTACCGGGCTGAAGTGACCATTCAAATCGACCGGGAGAATCAAAATATCCTGAGTTTCAAAGATGTTTATGAGGTAGAAAGTTCCACGGATGATACGCTTCGAACGCAGTTTGAAATACTCAAATCGCGGTCTCTTGCTCGCAGGGTTATAGAAGATCTGCATCTTGACAGGAACCAAGAATTCCAGCCGGGGGACCTGAGTACGGCAGGAACATACTTGGATGCCATACGAAGGTTGGTTTCACCGACATCTTCAACAACCGCTGACCCGGATCTTCTTCGGCCAATTATCGATCAGTACTTGGAACGCCTTCAGGTGTATCCGGTCCGTCAAGCGAGATTAGTTACGGTCTCCTTCGAATCAAAAGATCCCAACCTCGCGGCACGAGTGATGAATGCTCACGCGAAGCATTTTATTGAGCAGAATTTTCAATATAAGTGGGAAGCGACGCAGCAGGCGTCGGACTTTTTGAAACAGCAGCTCGCTAATCTTCGCTCTAATCTGGAAAAGGCTGAGGATCGACTGCAAGCCTACAGCAGAGAACACCAGATTCTGTTCACAGAGCAAGGCCGGAATACGGCTACGGAAAAACTCCAACAGCTTGAAGAGGAGTCCACCAAGGCACAAGCCGAGCGATTCCAAAAAGAGTCTTATGACCGGCTTGTTCGCGCAGGCAACGTCGATGGCCTTCCGCAGTTGCTGGCTAATCAACTGCTGGAAACGCTTGCTACCCGTTTGGCGGAATTGCAGCGTGACGAATCCGAGTTGGCCGTCACGTTTTCTCCCGATTACCCCAGTCGAAAAAGAAAGAGAAGCCAAATTGAGCAGATCGAGAGCGCCATGCGCGAGGAGAAGGAGCGCATAGTTCGGACGGTACACGCGGAGTACACAGCTTCCGTAGAGCGGGAGAATCTGCTATCAAACGCGGTGGATCAACAGCGAGAAACCGTAAACCGTTTAAATGAAGAGATCATCCAATACAACATCATCAAACGTGAGGTCGATTCCGATAAGCAGCTCTATGAAGGACTCCTTACACGGTTAAATGAAGCTGGCATCTCAGCGGACCTTCGTGCATCGAATATTAGAATCGTGGACACCGCGGAAGTGCCCCGTAATGCGATCAGGCCACGGAAAACACTGAATGTAATTCTCAGTCTGTTTTTTGGCCTGTTGTCTGGAATCGGGCTCGCTCTTTTCCAGGAACATATCGACGACACCATCAAAACAATCGAGGACATTAATGAATATCTAAACGCGCCGACACTAGGCGTCGTACCGAGGCTGCAGACTCTTCATGGTAGTCCAGGCTACCGAAGCGCCTACGCGGATCCATCCAAAGCGCAATTGCCACTGGCTGATGCGATAGGGAAAATTGATACCATTTCACATGAAGCTCCTTCTTCCCTGATGGCTGAAGCATATCGTTCAATACGGACATCATTGCTGCTATCCTCCCCAGGGCGTCCACCCAAATTGGTTCTTGTGACTAGCTCAGCGCCTAGCGAAGGTAAGACTGTGACCGCTATCAATCTTGCGATTTCATTGACGCAAGTTGGCGCGCGTGTGGCTCTGATAGACGCCGACATGCGCAAACCTCGAATTCAGTCGGTGTTCGCGTTAAACGACGGTGTTGGTCTATCTTCAGTGCTCACCGGAACAGCAAGCCTGAAAATGGCGGTTCAGCCGTGTCCTATACCTAATCTATACGTCATTCCGTGTGGCGCAATCCCCCCCAATCCTGGAGAGTTACTTGTGGCGGACGGCTTTAGGCGGCTAATCGAGGTGCTACTGCAGTTCTTCGATTTTGTCGTGCTCGATTCACCTCCAGTTTCGAACGTTTCAGACGCTCGTGTGCTTGGGTCAATGTGCGATGCTACGATCCTCGTCGTTAAAGCTCAGTCGACCTCGCGGTATCAAGCTGCTACGACAGTGGCCCACCTTCGCGATTCACACGTTCGCCTAGCCGGTGTCATTCTTAACGAACTCGACGTTAGAGCGGGGGGATACCACGCGTATTACTACAAGAACTATTCGTATATGACAGAGGCGAACACCCACTCTGCATAGCAGAACGGTTACCCTCTTAATTGCAAACGGTGACCTGAATCGCATCGGTCACAACGGGCTTTACGAAAGTACTTTAAAGCTAGATTAGAATTCCAAAATTCCGGTGTTCCCTTCGAATGAGGTACTTATGGCCGACGTTATCGTCGTGGGCGGCGGTCCTGCGGGACTTCACGCTGCTTATCTGCTGGGAAAGGAAGGTTTCGATGTTCGAGTCCTCGAGGAACATTCTTCCATCGGCTCTCCAGTTCACTGCACTGGTATAGTCGCAGCGGAGGCATTCAAAGAGTTCGATATACAGGAAAGCACAGCTCTTCACCCACTGCATAACGTACGTTTCTATGCTCCGTCCGGGACAAGTTTCGAATACCGAACTCGTGATGCGGAAGTATTTGTCATTGACCGGAGATCTTTCGATCAACAACTATGCGATCGTGCTGTTGCGGCCGGTGTCACGGTCACAACTAGTTCTAAGGTTTTCGACATTCGGACCGATGATCAGCGCGCGCTGGTTGTCACATCCAACGGTGAATGCTTTCAATGTCGAATTATTGTCCTCGCGTGCGGAGCGGATTATGTGCTTCAGCGGCGACTTGGTCTTGGTGTGCCCAACCATTTTTTGCAATCCGCGCAAATCGAAACGCGCTCGGATTTGCTAGACGCGGTCGAAATCCACACAGGAAAGGATATTGCGCCCGGCGGTTTCGGTTGGGCAGTGCCTGTTATTCGGAATGACCAGAGCTACGTACGGCTAGGGCTGATGTGCGCCTCAAGGGTGGACCACTACTTTGCTAATTTCCGGAGCCGTATTGGCAAGCAATGGAATCTAGAGAGCAGCGCGATACCGCGTCGCAAAATCCTTCCGCTGGGCCCCATACCCAAGACGTTCGGTAATAGGATCATTGCTGTCGGTGATGCCGCTGGTATCGTTAAACCAACAACAGGAGGCGGAATTTATTACGGCCTGGTCAGTGCTTCGATTGCCGCACGAACTGTGACGGCCGGCCTTAGGTCCAACGACATTAGCAGCAGTTTCTTAGCCCAATATGACAAGGCATGGAGGAACGCTTTTCAAGCCGAGATTGAATCTCAGCTCATGTTCAGGAAATTAGCTACACGGCTGAACGACACCGAAATCGATCAGTTGGTGGCATTGGCAAAATATAATGGCCTGCGTCCCCTGATACGAATGACTGCCCGTTTTAATCATCAACGAACGCTCATAAATGCAGTTCTCGGGCACCCCGGAGCACGCCGTATTCTGCTCAAAGAACTTTTCAGCTGACGTGTTTCAAACTTTCCGGCCGCGGTGTTCCCATTTACCGCGAAATGTAATCCAGAATGATACGAGGATCAGTCGGAGATCCAGGCCAAACGTCTGCTTCTTCACATAGAGTGCATCGAATTTGAACTTGTGGCGGCGCCGAATATCACGGTCCGCGTAAATCTGGGCAATTCCAGTTAAGCCGGGTCGAACTAATTGCCGAACTTTGTAGCCCGGCACGTCGCTAATACTCACAGCCTTACCAGCGTTGCCGCGCGTTTCTACCTCTGTCGGCATCAGTGCCCGCGGCCCCACAAAGCTCATGTCGCCTTTGAAAATGTTCCACAGTTGAGGCAGTTCATCCATTGCCGTGTTCCTGAGGAGCCTGCCAACCCGTGTGATACGGCGGTCTCCAGCGGAAGCTTGGAACACTTCTGTTTTTTCATTACTCTCTGCCTTCATCGACCGAAATTTCAAACTCTCGAACACCGTTCCTCGCCGGCCGACACGGTCTTGTGAAAAAAATACAGGACCGCCATCGTCGATTTTTATAGCGACAATAATTAAAACCCAAAGCGGTAATGAAAATAGAAGACCGGTGCCGGCGAGCAAAACGTCAAACGGCCGTTTGAAAGCGCTGAACTTC
>QHXA01000198.1:2277-2726 GCA_003222755.1 Acidobacteriota bacterium | reverse complement strand
CCAGCCAAGTCGCGGTTACCGTATAGTAATAAGATATTTCTGACGAGATCGTCAGGGTCGGCCAACCGCGTGAGCAGGCCGCAGCGATACTTCCGTGTGAGATCGTTCACTTCGCTCGCAGGCTCTAGGGCTGCTATATACGGGCGGCCCGCCGCCAAAATCCCGTAGATTTTACTTGGCACGAGGTAGCCCGCTAAACCGTTCTTCAACGTGACAATGAACACGTCAGCTGCTGCAAATGAGAATCTCAGTAGTTCCTTAGGTTGATATGGGAAAAACACCACGTTTGTTAAATGTAGCTGCTTCGATTTGCGCTGGAGATCGGGTTTTCTGACGCCGTCACCCACAATGACAAAAATAATGTCCGGTTTATCCTTCAGGCGTGCTGCGGCTTCGATGATTAGATCAAAGTCCTGCGAGAGACCAATGTTTCCAGAGTGCATCACGAC
>QHXA01000198.1:1662-2179 GCA_003222755.1 Acidobacteriota bacterium | reverse complement strand
TCACCATCCGCGCTCTTTTCCTTGATCAGCTTGAATTTCATCGTTTCACTTAGTGCAACGACACGATCCGCACGTTGTGCAACGAAGCAGTTGATCCTGTGCAGGAGACCAATGATGACTCGGTTCTTGTAGTTCTTCGCTATTTGCGCGACCTCCGGAAAGACATCTTGGTAGACCATCACAAATGGACAATTCAGCCTTTTTGCTGTGGCGTATGCAACTAACGGGATAATCGGCGGGTCTGTCAGCGAGACCACTACGTCGACTCCAGCAACCTTAAAGCTCGCGAAAATCGCCGAAACAAAGTAGCTGATGTAGTTTGTGATCCTGCCGATGAGGCGCCGCTTTGAAAATCGCGTGGCACGGGCGCGAAGAATCGCGATTCGTGAACCGAGGTTATCTGGTGCAGCTTGGTGCGATGGCTGGTTTTCCGGCGCGTTGATGGTCGTCTGTGGCGTACCCGCCACGACTGTTACACTGCATCCGTGGCGAACCACCAGATCCTGACACAACTCAG
>QHXA01000198.1:0-1559 GCA_003222755.1 Acidobacteriota bacterium | reverse complement strand
ACTTCGCGCTGTTCTTTTCCAACGTCTCGCGTACAGCGCGGCCCACGAGTGCGATCAGCGTAGATCCTCTGTCTTTGTCGCCACTGGAGATATAGTTGGCGCGCGCGACAGCCGATTCTAATTCCTCCGGCTTGTAAACGGGAATGACCTTGCGTTCGTTCGCCAAAGCCCGAACGAGTTGCAATTGATGATCGTTAATATGCTCTCGATACTCTTTTATACGAGGCATGACGACCGGACATTTTTTTGCACGAACAGCGTGCAGCAAAGTTCCGCAACCGCCGTGACTGACCACGACTCGGGCCTCATTTATGTAAGTAACGAATTCCTCCATGTTCAAAAAAGGCCGATGTCGACAGTACAGCGGGCGAAACGCGGGATTATTGCCGGATTGGATGAAGACTTCCTCGGATCCCCAACAGCCAGCGCGCGCCAACTCCTCTACGGCGTGAAGCAGTCTCGGAAAAGGTTGAGTCGCATTTCCTACGGTGACAAATATCAAAGCAGGGAGCCTCCATAAGTGCCTCTGGGAAAGAAGCGTTGAAGGGGTTTCCACTGAAAGAAAAAATGGTCCGCCAAGTAATACATGATCCGACCAGTCAAAGATGGAGACGTGACCTGCGCCGAAATTTCAACGTAAATCACAGGGATTCGAAACAATTTGGCAAAAAGTGCGAAGGGGACGGCTGGACCCGCCCCGGTGGTCAAGATCAACGAAGGACATTCATTCCGGAGGATCCGTACAGCCTCGACTAGATTGACAACCAGGCGAAGATCCCGCTCGGAGTGTGCAATGAAGTGCGTCTTACCTTCCATTTGCTTTGGAAGAGCAATCTTGTCATTGACTACAAAAAAGTGTTCGAAGGCGTCGTACGTCTCGCTCAAAGCAAGTGCTTCCGTCAGGTGCCCGCCACATGAAGCAACAATACAGATCTTGGGAGATCTGGCGGTCAAATGGTGCTGGCGGCGGCTCATACCCATTCGGATTGTCTGCCAAACCTGTACCCGACCACTTCCATCACGTCTTTCAACAGCCAGTAAGTCCGAGATGCCAGATTGCCACCTTTCACGGGTCGATGGCCACTCCACGCTGCAGTCAGCCTGCGGTCGTATTCTGTAGAATATGTGTTCAGCTCTTCCAGCGTGGGCAATGTGGGCCAGTTTTCCAGCCGCGCAGGATGATCACTCAGATCCCGGCCTTTTTCGATCAAAGTATCCACGATACATCTTCCGAGCCTTTGGGTAATCGAATGCGCGTTGTACTTTCGCGCCTTCTGCACGGCGCGGTTGCCCATGTCCAACCGACGCGCGCGATCTCCATTTAGAAACTCGATTGCCTCTGCATAGTCCGAGGGAGTATTGGCAACAATCCCGTCCACCATATGGTCCACGATTTCGATCTGGCTATTATCGCGCCATGGTGTTGCATTCACCACGGCGGGCAATCCTAAAGTAAATGCTTCAAGCACGGTGTTCGGAAAAGTTTCGCCGCGCCTCGAGGCGTGGATAAGAATATCTGCCATCTGATAGTACAGAGCAAGCTTGCGATCGTCCGCGAC
>QHXA01000913.1:1767-3306 GCA_003222755.1 Acidobacteriota bacterium | reverse complement strand
CGCATCCACCAATGGACTCGACCACGGCTCCTGCTGCGGGCCTTTCGGCCTCGCCGGAGCTGCCGGCCCAGCCGGCTTCGCCCCCGGCGGTGGAGGAGGCGGCTTCGGAACAGCAGCCTTCGGTTCCGCCGGTTTGGCCGGTTCCGCCGGTTTGGGAGTCTGCTCGTTATCCTTTTGTTCGTCTGCCACTTTTAATTCTCGGGAGGACTAGATCATCGATGAGCGGCCGTCGCACACAAAACTGTGGATTCAACCACATCGGTTGAACGAGTGTCAACGCCCACTCGCCTTCTTCGCTATGCGCGCAACAGAAGATAGTAACGCAAAGAAACTCGGATTGGCCACAAAGAGGCACAAAAATCACAAAAACCGCGCTTCATGTGCCTTCTTGTGGCTAGAATACGCAGCCATGAGTCCGGAACGCATGACGCAGCTCATGCCGGGGGCGCTTCTTGGACCGTATAAGATCGAAGCGCCCAACGGGGGAATCCACTCATGGCAGCAGGCACGGAATGATCTTTCGGCTGTGGCGGCGATAAATACGGAAGTCAGAATCCGTGGTGATCACCAGTGGGTTGGAAACGGTTTCGGTCATGCGCACGAGACAGGCATCGGCGCGGCTCATGGGAACATCGCTGTATTTTTCCATGAGCGTTGCTACCGGTTCGATTTCATCTTCCAGATTGAACGTTAGCCTGAACGCGCCCCGCCGCAGCATGGCAATCAATGGAGCGGTCCCACGTTTTCCAACCAGATAAAAGGCCTCACTCAATGCGGCGTCGCAGGTTAGCCACGGCCAGGGTAAGGAATCCAGATGCGAGTCGATCCAGCGATGATGTTCGTCATCACGAGAAATTAACGCTACTAGCGCGCTGCTATCGGCGATAAGTTTTTTGTGACTTGACGAGCTCGGCAAGGTACTTCTTCTTATTGGCGGATAGTTTCGGCGGCAACCCTTCGACCGACCCAACGAGGTCGCCGATCAGGTCGCGCATCCCATGTGTTGGGGAGGGCTTCGCCTGGCGCAATCTTTCCCGCACAACATCGGATTTGGACACGCGACGTGAGCGCGCCTCCTGCTCAATGTCAAGGACGAGCGCATCGGGCAGTGAGCGTAAGACAACAGCGCCAATCGTGCAAGACAAATGCCGTTTAAGGTGTGAGCGTGAGAACTCCCCAAGGCGAGTTGCCTACTTTGATCTTCTTAATCACCGTCTGAGACTTCAGGTCGACGACGGACACGTCATTGGATGGTCCGTTGGCCGTATATAAGGTTTTTCCATCTGGAGACAGGGCGAGACCCCACGGGCGTTCGCCCACTTCAAATGAACCCGTCACTTCATTGTTACTCGTGTCGATCACAAAGACGCGTTTTCCGCGCCCACCGCTGACGTAGGCTTTCGTCGCGTCCGGCGAGAGAATCACCTTCATCGGCTTGATCTCTCCTGCGGGACCGAGCTCGATGGTTTGGATCGGTTGATGCCTTACCGTGTCAAGGAGGCTGATGACGCCGTCGTTTTCTCGCGTGACATAGGCTTT
>QHXA01000913.1:636-1559 GCA_003222755.1 Acidobacteriota bacterium | reverse complement strand
CCTTGCCCGTCGCGACATCAACAATACTTGTCAGACCCACGTCTTCGTTGGAGCAATACAGCAGCGTTCCGTCCTTACTTAGATCAAACTCTTCAGGGTCGGAGCCCGCCGTGATCAACCTCACGATTTTGTTCTCTCGAACATCGAAGACGCCGATGGCATCCGCTGTCTTATCGGGGGGCGGCAACTTGCTTTCATCAACTCCCGGTGGAGCGAAGGGAGAGCCACTCAGCGCGACGTAGATGGTCTGCCTGTCGGGGCTCGCGTGAATTCCGCGAGGACGTTTCCCTAATGGCACGGTGGCAACGACTTGATACGTTGCCGCATCGATGATGCTCAGGTCACCCGACCTTTCGTTGGTAACATAGATGCGATAGCCACCGCTCACAGGTGATCGACTGCAAGCGGCCAGCAGGAGCGGCAAAACAAGAATCAGACTGATTCGTCGCGGCATGGTAGCCTACTTAAACTTTGGCCAACCTTTGGGAGGAATCCAGGGACCGCCTTTCGGGCCTATTTCGTCCGGTCTACCCGGTGGCAAGACTTTGTCCGCTCTCGCCATGACGTAGTAATAAAGCTGAGTGATTTGTTTATTGTCGAGAAGTTTGTCCCAGGGCTGCATCGCACCATCTGCGCTTCCGTTCCGAACTCGACTAAGAAAGTCCTTAAGCGTCAGTTTCTCGTTGGGATCACTCAAGTTCGGCGCCAGCGTCCCCCCAACCGCATTCATACCGTGACATCTGTAGCAGTAAACGTGCCACCACTTCCAACCGTTGTATACGTTCTTATAGACCTCGGCAGAATCCTGTGCCGCGGCTGATTGTGCGAAGAGGCTGCATGTCACTACCGCGAGCATCAGAGTTCGCCACATCATTTCGAACCGGCCTTTTGATCCAGAAGAGGCACTCCGTAGTCTATGAGGA
>QHXA01000913.1:0-623 GCA_003222755.1 Acidobacteriota bacterium | reverse complement strand
TATCTGTTCCAATTGCGCTCGCAACGTCTCGTCGCCCTTCCGGACGCCCAGTGAGATATCAAAAGCAAAGGGCAGGTCCGTCTTTCCGGAAGGAACCGGCACAACCTCTAACGGGATATGTTGGTGAGCAACAAAATATCCCGCCGCGGGACCCCAGACAATAGCAACATCGATCTTGCCGGTAGCGACAGCCTCGATGATCTTGCCGGGTGGGTTTTGAGCGGAATAAAACGTATCGAAGCCGACGACATTGTCCACGATACCGCGTTTTGCCAGCTCGTGAACCGGAGGCGGATTCGTGTAATCGTCGCCAAATAGATGAACGCCAATCTTGATTTTTTTGAGAATTGGATCGTCCAGAGATTGGATATGCAGCCCCTTCCCCTTCGGATAAACGAAGACATACGTCGAGCGGTAGTATGGCTTCGTGGGTTGAACCAGATCATATCCGGCAGGAGCCCCGATCACCACGTCGCACCGCTCCTCTTTAATCGAGGCGTTCATGGTATTTCGGATAAAGCCCCTGCGTTGTCCCCACCAGACGTAGCGAAGAGACGCTCCCATTTGCTGCGCAAGTAAAGCTGCGATCTTGTTCTCGAATCCCTCGAACTGGCGATTGGAAA
>QHXA01000266.1:1008-9029 GCA_003222755.1 Acidobacteriota bacterium | reverse complement strand
AAAAACGAATTCGTCCCTTCGCCCAACACAGCGCTCCGGGCCAGTTCACCCGCACCAAGGGACAGATACTGGAATGCGTACGACGCGATGGCCTGGGCATGAATCGGTGCGTGGCCGGCAACATCGGAAAACGAAACCAAGGTCCCGCTGACTCGATAGGTGTGCATGTTTGCCCGAATCAGAGGCACGGCGCCGATCAGCATGCCGGCGATGGCGGCCATCCACGCGCGCTGGGAACGGCTACCGCGGAGTAGAATCAAAAACGGCACCAGCATTACGACGGAACTCAGCTTTTCAAAGATCGCGAGCCCGATAATGAACCCGGCGACCGCATATTTGTAGGTCGCCGGCCGTTTCAATTCGATCGACAACCAGGTTCCGAGAAAGAGCAGTCGAAGCGCGAGCGCCAGCGCAACAGGACCCCAGTCGTGCCGCGTTAAGACAATCGTAGTGATGTCGGTGATCAGCAACGCCGCGAATGCAAGGACGCCCGTTGTTGGGATCAACGGACCGGCGATCCAACAGAAGCCGAACACGCCGGCAGCAGCGAGCACGATTCCCAACAGCCGCCAGCTATACACAGAGAAATGCGGATGCACATACTTCAGAACAAGACCATAGATCGCCGATTTAATCGCGCCGCTATAGCTCATGTTCAAGGACGGCAGATCGAAATACGTCCACGCGAACATTGCGGGATGCTTGCCGACATACGAAAAAGCGGCTGGCGCCTGATGCAGTTCGTCATAGTAGGCGCCTTGAGCATCCAGATGAAAGATGGTCATCGCGCAGAATGCGAGCGCGATACCCAATGCAGCGGTTATGGCCTGCAGACGCGTCATGCGCGATAAATCTGGCAGGCGGCGGAAACGAGGTTAGTTCCGGACGACCTTGAACTCGCCCTTCTGGTTTCCAACCGCCCACGTGCCTGTGATGAACCGGTTGTAGGACCCGAGATTCTGCAACTTTCCATCGATGACGTAGTGCACCACTTTACCTGATGCGTCTTTCACATCCGCGTCGAAGTGGAGTAGCCACGGATCCATGGCTTTGCCAACGTTATTGATTGGGGGTGGCTGGAGCGAGAGATTCTGCACAGTGACGTTGTCTGTGCCGGGGTTTAAGATACCTTTCAAAGTCTTGCCATCCCAATCGAAGTCGAGCAGAACGCGGTTTTCTTCGCCTTTCTTGAGCCACCATTCACCGCTCCAAGAACCCTTGAGTGGATGGCCCCATTGCGCAAAGGCAGGCGCGCCCAGCGCGAGCACTGTGATAATGCAGATGAGGCGAAATATTCGTGATTGCATGATAGCTCCTCCGTTATCGATCTAAGGAAACCGCACGGTTCACGTTCTAAGAGGGAAATTTGAAATTGGACGAATCCTGCATCTCAAATCCGAAATGATCCGAAATCTCGGATTGGACGTCGCAACTCAGAAAGTCCAATTTGCTATTTCGGATTTCGGATTTGAGATGCAGGATTCGTCCAATTTCAAATTGATGTTATCTCACCCGATGCAGACGGTCTTCACATTTGCGAAGGACCGGATGCCTTGGATCCAAAGCTCGCGACCAAATCCGGATGCCTTCACACCCCCGAACGGCAGCCGCGAGTCGGAGCGGGTCATAGAATTCACAAACACCATTCCCGATTCGATCTGCGCTGCCAGTCGGTTCGCACGCTCCAGGTTCGTCGTCCACAGTGAGGATCCCAATCCGAAGCGGCTGTTATTCGCCATGGCAATAGCTTCCGCTTCGTCCTTTACGCGGATGACTGCGGCCACAGGACCGAATGTCTCTTCGTCGAATGCCGCGATTCCCGGCTTCACATTCGTCAGTACTGTTGGCGGATAATACGCGCCGGGCTCTTTGGGAATTCCGCCGCCCAATACGAGCTTCGCGCCCGCCTTGACGGATCGTTCCACCTGGTCGTGCAATTCAGCTCGCAGGTCGGCGCGGGCCATCGGTCCAACTTCGGTGTCCTTCTGAAGCGGATCGCCCAGTTTGAGCGCTTTGATGTGGTTCGTGAACTTCTCAAGAAACTGGTCGTACACGGCATCGACCACGATGAACCGCTTGGCGGCAATGCAGGACTGGCCCGCATTTTGGTTGCGCGCCCATGCACCGACCTTCGCGGCCTCATCGATGTTTGCATCTTCCAGTACGATGTAAGGATCCGATCCGCCAAGCTCGAGCACACACGGTTTCAACTCGGCGCCGGCTGCAGCAGTGACCGCGCGTCCTGCCGGTTCAGAACCGGTCAGAGTGACCGCAGAAACGACAGGATGGCGAATGACGTTCGGGACCTGCCGCGCTGAGATTTTCAGCGTTCGAAAGACGTTCTTCGGCAGGCCGGCTCTGTCGAGCACTTGCTCAAGCAGGATAGCGCAGCCCATGACGTTGGAAGCGTGCTTTAGAACCATGGCGTTGCCTGCCATGAGCACGGGAGCCACGCATCGCATCACCTGCCAGAACGGAAAGTTCCACGGCATGACGGCGAGAACAGTGCCCAGCGGTTGGTACTGAATGCGAGCCTGCTCTAGCTTGAGTTTTTCCTCGGCCAGGAACGACTCGCCATGTTCCGCGTAAAAGTCGCAGTTGCCGGCGCACTTCTCGACTTCGCCAAGTCCCTGCGCGATCGGCTTACCCATCTCGAGCGCCATAGTTCTCGCAATCTCGCTCGCTTCCTTTCGAAGTTGAGCGGCGATTGCGCGAAAGTGCTTCGCGCGTTCGGCGTATGACGTAGCCTGCCATTTTTTCTGAGCGATGCCGACTTCGGCAAGAATCGCCTCGACTTCACTGTCGGTGTGACCGGTGTAGGTAGCGACTTCCTTTCCCGTCGCCGGATTGATAATAACGAAGGACGTCGCGGATTCTTTTTGTGCGACAGCCATTAGTATGCCTCCTGAAAGTTGTAATTATAGCGGGCGCTCTATGAGCGCCGACTGGAGTTTGGACATTTGGCACCGCGGAGCGGTGCTGGCAAATTAGCCAGGGGTACGCGTTTTTTGCGTACCCCTGGAGTCACAGACCGCCGCTGCAGTCGCGCAACCCTGCCTAGTATGCGTTCTCAAGAATATGCAAAAGTGCTGTCTGGTCGAACGGCACTGGACTATTGTCCAGCAGCCGCTTGATGCCGGATGCAAGCTCTGCCATCTCATTCAGTTGCTCGCGCTTCATGCCGATTGCACCAAGGCCGCGGGGGATCTGAATGCTGTCGCCCAGCTGTGCAACCAATTCCGCGGCCTGCTCGGCTGCAGCTTCATCACTCACCTTGTTCAGGTTGGAATCGAGGCTTCGTGCAATGAATGCCAACTCCGGAATGCGTGCCTTGGTAATCGCCTTAAGAACGGCAGGCATTAGAACTGCATTGCCTAAGCCGTGCGACGTGTGTGTCGCTTCACCAACTGGGTACTGTAACGCGTGAACGGCCGCGGTTCCGGCGTTCGAAAAAGCCATCCCGGCAAGCAGGCTCGCCAGGGCCATATTCTCACGGGCTTCCCTGTTGCTGGGCTCTGTCACCGCCTTCGTCAGTGATTTCGAGATCAGCTGGATCGCCTGTTTGGCGAGACTATCGGACACCGGATTCTTACCAACGAAGATCGCGCGCGGGGAGCGATCTTCGGGGACTCTGGCGCAGAAGGATTCGATGGCGTGGCTCAGCGCATCCATGCCCGAGTGTGCGGTGACATGCGCCGGACATGAAACGGTCAGCGATGGGTCCACCAATGCCCACTTCGGAATGATGCGCCGCGTCGCGATGCCGACCTTCATGAATCGGTCCGGGTCCGCCACCACAGCAACCGGGCTGACTTCAGAGCCTGTCCCTGACGTAGTCGGGATTCCAATCACGTCAATGATGGGACCGGGGACCGCGTTTTCGCCATAGTACTTCGACAACGGGCCGGGATACTTCAACAGAATGGCCGTGCATTTTCCCAGATCCATGTTGCTGCCGCCGCCAACGCCGATGATCACATCCGGACTGAATTGGCGCGCCGCTTCGGCTGATGCGTCAATGGTCTTCAGGTCGACCTCAGGACGCCCATCAGGGAAGATGAGCACTTCACATCCGTCTTCTTTTAGTAAAGCTTCAACGCGATCGGCGATACCGCTCTTGATAATGTTGCGGTCCGTACAGACCATTGCCCGTTTACCGAGTTCCTGGCCAACGTTGCGGAGTTCCTCCAATACGCCCCAGCCAAAGAACACGCGTCCGGCCGAGGAAAAACCCCAATGCCGGTTACTTGCAGATTGTGGAACGGAGCTGCTGTGCGGCATGCCAAACCTCCTCTGGATGTGGAATCCCACTCACGAGTCGCTCTTCCCGAAGCTTATACTCGGGATCGCCTGGGACCATGACTTGCTTAAATCCCTTCCCAGGTCTTGACGCTCGTAGTTCGTCCAAATATTTCTTCACTCCAGCTGCCAGCGTCTCCCCTCCGGGGAACGCTTTCGGATCTATAACGATAAACAAGTCTCCAACAGTACAGCGATGGTCGGTGTCCAGTGTACCCAGCACCTCTCTACCCGTCGGCATGCCGGACAATAGGCCGGCCAGCATTCCTATTGTGATGCCGAGTCCGTAACCTTTTGGCCCTCCGGCAGGGCTAAGCGAACCGTGCAATGCCGCGTCAGGGTCCGTCGTAGGATTGCCGTCTTCGTCGATTGCCCACCCTTCCGGGATCTTCTCTCCACGGTGTTTAAAGGCGATGATCCGCCCCATGGCGCTAACCGATGTAGCCATATCCAACAAAAAGGGGCGGGGAGCGCCGGGAATACCGACCGCGATGGGATTTGTACCCACTAAAGCTTCAGCGCCTCCAAAAGGGTGAACGAGAACTTCGGTGGTTGTGAAAGCAATACAGACAAATCCTTCTTGCGCGCGACGCTCGGCGTAATACCCAACCATTCCAATATGAGCGGCATTCCGAACGGTTAAGACCGCCACGCCGTACTTTCGTGCCGCTATTGTCAGCTCTTTGAGAGAAGTTTCGCAGATGGCGGTGCCAAAGCCGTCCCTTCCGTCCACATTCAAAACGCAGCCGGTGGTCCAGGTACGTTCGGGTTTGACGTTAACCTTCAGCAGTCCCTTTTGAATGCGAGTGGCCATGACGGGCAGCCGTTGTATTCCATGAGAGTGAATGCCTCTGAGGTCTGCCTCTGTCCAAATGAGCGCTTCTTCCTCGTTGGCGCCTAGACCGCACAGGACGGCAACGATCAGGTCTATTTGCTCGTTTCTGGAGACTGTTACCGGCATGGTGTTATTCTTCGAGAACGAAGGCTAAAGCCTGGAATCAAGACGGAGGAAAAATTTGGGTTTCAATTTTTCCTCCGTCTTGATTCCAGGCTCTAGCCTTCGTTCGTATCTAAAACATTGCAGTGGGACGTCGCGTCCAGGCGATCTTGCTTTTTTCCTTCGAGGCCTTTTCACAATCGTTCACGTACGCCGCGGTTTGCGTCAGGATGTGATGAAGCTCGTTTCCAAGGCTCATGAATGGAAATCCTTTTTCAAGGAACTCGCCGACGCGAGCTGAGCCGAACAAGAAAATGCCAAGGATCTTGTTGTTTTTCCGAGCGGCGTTGATCAACTTCGTTGTTGCGTCATTCAGTTCGGGCGAAGTGTACATGTCAGGAAACTTGTACTTTTCATAGAGGCCCATCGACATGCAGAGGTCGTTCTGGCCCAGGAAAAGAATATCGATGCCAGGCACGGCTGCAATTTCGTCGATGTTCTTGATGCAATCCGCCGTCTCAACCTGCATCGCTGCGATGGCGTTGTCGTTCCATTCGAGGCCGTAACCCAGCAGACCCCTCTTGTTCATACTGCGTTGCGGGAAATAGACAGATCGGGTACCGGTAGTGGGGTACCGGACGCAGCTCACATATTGCCGCGCCTCATCCGCAGTGTTGATATAAGGACACAGGATTCCATTCGCGCCCATATCCAGAGCTTGTTGGATACCAGGCCGGTCCGTATACATGCCGACGCGGACCAACGATATTGCTCCGCCGCTTTCGATTCCAGCGAGCATTCCCGAAAGCGTCTCGTATCCCATCGGTCCGTGCTGGCTATCGACCAACAGCCAGTCATAACCGCTGTGCGCCAATTGTTCTGCAGCCGTCGGACTATGGGAGTTTAGGAACAATCCTATTTTCGGACGCCCTTCGCGCAATTGTGTCTTAAACTCTTTTCCACTCAAAGGTTCACTCATTTAAGTCTTCTCCTATCGTATTTTGTTGATTTGAATTTTCCTGAGAACGTTCGTTTCGTCTATGCGATTTGGCGCACGACAGTGTAAACGATCAGACCAAATTCGCACGAAACTCTACCTTATTCTCTGGAGATCGTAAATAACGGCCGACGAGCCGTGAATCATAGGAAGCCGATACCGCGCCCGCCCAGGCCCACTCCGAGCCACAGTAAGGCATTAACGGTTCCTACCAGTATGCCCGAGAGACGCCCCGGTTCCCGATCGGTTCTCGTCACCTTCCGATGAATCGTGAAGTGGAAAATGAGCGCCGAAAACAGGAAAACCATTTTGACTTGGAATGGCTTGCTTGCATAGCACTTCATGGCTTCCGAAAGAAACAACATGATGCCCGACGTGAGGATTACGACTAGGCTCCAAAGCGCCCACGGCGACAGGTCCTGTGCGACCTGTTGAACTGGCTGGCCCTTCATGATGATGCGGCATAACCGTAGGTTGAGGACGATCACTGCGCCGAATAGGATCGTGAGAGCCAGCAAATGGAATGTCTCGATAATAGGGAAATAGATGCGTGAACTGCGGATGGTTTCACCTAGCCACGTGGAATCGCACCATCTGAAAAAGGGTAAAAAATAATGCATTGCAGCGGATACCTCGTCAGAACAAATTATAGGCGGTGGCTCGCCCCGCGATGATCACGGCAGCCCATGAAATAATCGAGATCAGGCCGGCCATGCGCGCCTTCACCGGCGGTATGGGATATTTATCCCAGTCTTCAATCGTCTTCTTCGTGGCTAACTCGAATATGCCGGCGTTTACGCCGGCCAGCACCAGGAACAGGACCTTCGCGCGAAAAAAACCACTGAGGTAGCATTTCTCGGCCTCTGACCAAAACAGAAGAACGCCACTAATAAACATGATCACGAAACCGACAAATGCGATCGGCATTATCTGCTTATGCACGTGCGAAACAGGCTGGTGCTTCATTCCCCAACCCATTAATCGCAGATCGAACCATATGAGAATACCAACGGATAAAGCCAAAGCCAGGACGTGAGTCGTTTCGACGATTGGAAATAACCAAATCGATTCTCGAATCCCGGTTCCAATGTCACTGTTTTGCATCCAGTGGATGATGGCAGGGACGTCCGACATGTAAAGAACCTCTGATTCCTAAACTCGCGCGAAGGGTATGGTGAGAAGGCAGATTTTCACGCCCCGGCACGATATCACAGGATTGCGACTATGTGTCAATGCCTCAAGGGTTCTACATTTCTTAAGAGTTTCTGAATTCTTCGTCAGAGCCGCTTATCCGCTTGATGCCGCCAATTACGGGCGCATAAACTGCTTGAACCATGACGAAATCCATACTTCTCATCACAATGTTGGCCATTCTCGCCGCGGCGCCCGCGCCCGTAGTAACCGATCTCAAATCACCTGCTGGTCCGGGCAGCGAGGAGCCAAACCTTACTGTTGGCCCTGATGGCCGTGTGTATCTGAGTTGGCTTGAACCCGTTTCGCCCAACGGCTACGGCCTTCGTTTCTCCATTCGGGGTCCGCAAGGTTGGTCTGCTCCCAAAACAATTGCGCGCGGCACAAACTGGTTCGTAAGTCCGGCTGATTTTCCGTCGTTGGCGGTGCTGTCGGACGGCACGCTTGCGGCAAATTGGCTTGTTGCAACGGGCGGACCAGCTTCGGAAGCATACGATATCAACATTGCGTTCTCTAAAGATGCGGGTACCACGTGGCGGAAGCCGATCGTACCCCATCGCGACGGAACGAAGCGCCAGCACGGTTTTATGTCTCTCG
>QHXA01000266.1:468-1001 GCA_003222755.1 Acidobacteriota bacterium | reverse complement strand
CGTACCAACGCCTGATTCCCGGCTTACGGCAATTTGGCTCGACGGGCGCAACATGCCCAGCGAGGAAGAGGGCAACATGGCCCTCATGTATACGACCATTGCCCCGAACGGTACCCTTGGCCCCGAAACGCAGATTGACAACCGAACCTGTGAATGTTGTAAGACCGCCATGGCCGCGACGCCGGACGGGCTGGTCGCCGTTTATCGCGACCGCTCGGATAAAGAAATTCGGGACATTTCGATTGCACGATACGCGAACGGCCGATGGTCTCCGCCGGAAGCTCTCAGCAAGGACGGTTGGGAAATCGACGGGTGTCCGATCAACGGTCCGGCGGTTTCGTCCATTGGAAAGAACGTGGCAGTCGCGTGGTTCACAGCCCCTGGCGAGAAGCCGCAAGTTTATTTGCTCATGTCCACGGATTCGGGAAAAACATTCGGCAAAAAAATCCGTGTCGATGGCGGTAATCCGGCTGGACGAGTGGAGGTCGTGAGCCTCTCGTCCGGCGGCGCTGTTGTGAGCTGGATCGAACGTA
>QHXA01000266.1:0-375 GCA_003222755.1 Acidobacteriota bacterium | reverse complement strand
GCTCCGGAGGATTTCCGAAGATGATTGCTTCAGGAAACGATCTGATCCTCGCATGGACGGATTCCTCCGAACCGTCGCATGTGCGCACGGCAGCGGTGAGTTTTTAAGCCACAAAAAGGCACAAAAATCATAAGAGAAATTCCCTTCTTGTGTCTTTTGTGCCTTTTTGTGGCTAGTCATCTACAATGCGGATCCTCGTTGTCGAAGATGAAGTCAAAGTCGCAAAAGCGCTGAAGGAAGGCCTCGAAGACGAGCACTACGAGGCCGTCGTCGCGCACACGGGCGAAGACGCATTCTTTCGCATCAATACTGAGCAATTCGATGTCATCTTGCTCGACGTCATGCTGCCGGGCCGCGACGGCCTGCAGATCCTAA
>QHXA01000265.1:7043-8874 GCA_003222755.1 Acidobacteriota bacterium | reverse complement strand
GAAGGACCGTCTTATCCTTTCCCAACCAGGGAAGCGACCAGGTCAGCCCCGCAGCGGGAGCAAAATTGTTCCAGTCGTCGTTGTAAATTTGCTTATTCGGATTCGGTGAGTTCTTGCCGACAAATTCCGGTGTTGTGAGCGAACCCTTCATGAATCCAGGCTGCCACAGCGCCTCGTAGCCTGTGCCCGATATTCCGAACAAGCCCTTACCGCCTCCAATTGGAGTCGCGATCATACCCCTGCCATCGTAAGGCACACCGTAATAGTCATATCGCACGCCGAGGTTGAAACTCAGACTCGGACGGAGTTTCCAATCGTCTTTGAAGAAGAGACTGAACTCTTTCTGCGTGCCCTCGAATACGTTCCTGGTTCCACACCCGGCTCGCGGACATGGTGTTGTTACATCAGCATCCACATCCTTCAGTTCCGCGAGGCTCTTGAATTGCGTGTCGGTGGGCTTTACGAGGCGGCCCGCTTGCGTAATAGAGGCTAACGATCCCGAGAGATCAATCAGGACATTCCGCGCCAGAGTCTGATTGGAGCCGATTAGACCTGGGACCGCTAAATTGTCGATTCCGGTCACAGCCACTCCGCCAGCGCCGAACTGGGCCCGCACATAACCGAACTCCGGCGTATTCCATCCATTCGACGCACTGCGGCGGATTTCCACGCCGCCTTTGAGCGCATGTTTGCCTCGAATCCAACTGAGCGAATCTGCGAACGACAACAGTGGGCTGATGGCACCGCGAGTGGTGGGATTGCTCGGCGCATCGAGGAGAGTCCAGGGGAAGATTACCGGTGTCGGATACGTCGGGTTCCCATTGTATTTGGGAAGAAGCGTGTTATAGACCTCCTCTCCCTCTTTGCCCGGCTTATCGTGCGAGCCATACGCATACGTTCGCTGGTTTCGAACGCCCATCCGAAATTCGTTCACCATGTTCGATGCGATGGTGGAGATCAGCGCCCCTGTATTTACATACGGATCCTTTTCGGTAAAGCCGGGGGGCTGATTCGGCCATCGGCCGATTCCAGACTGATCGGCCAGGGCCCAGCTGTGTTCCCTGGTGCCGCTGAGAAAGGCTTTGTGATTGGCGCTGATGTTGTGATCGATCCGGAAGTTCCACTGGTTACGATTCACATCGTCCACGCCATTGTTGTTCGTGAGGTCTTTACCCGGGACGCGGCGCACCCATCGAATGCCCGCTGTATTTAGACCATCGCCTGTCGTGAAATCATTCGCTGGCGGCATTCTTGAAAGCGCAAGTCGAACCCATCCGCTGGGATCATATCCGGTGCGGAATGGATCGCGAGGCCGGCCGGCAGAGTCGGTGAATACATTAAAGGAGGCGAGGTCACCGGTTGCGCCTGCCGGTCTCACCGGGTTCCCTTGCCGGTCGACGACCGGCGTGTTCGAAATCGCGTTGGCGTTCTGCACCCCTGGAAAAAACCGGAAGATGCCATTCCTCGCGGATTCCGTCAGCACAGTTCCCAAGGCGTCCTGACGCATAAGAGTGCGCTGGCCCTCAAACAGAGCAAAGAAAAAGGTCTTGTTCTTGACGATCGGGCCACCCAAACGCGCTCCATACTGATTGCGATTGTAGTAATCCTTACCCACACGGTTGAAGTTGTTGAACCAGGTGCTGGCGTCCAGCGCGGAGTTGCGGTTCGTCCAGAAGAGGCTGCCGCGGAACAGGTTCGTGCCCGATCGTGTGGTCAGTTGCACCTGTCCCGAACCGCGTGCTGTTTCGGCATCTGCGGGCGAGACGATGACACGGACTTCATCGACCAGATCGGGGCTCACATATGTTGCGGAACCTGCGCCAACCAGATA
>QHXA01000265.1:1670-6990 GCA_003222755.1 Acidobacteriota bacterium | reverse complement strand
AATATACCGTCACTGTCTCCGCTTTTAGTGGCGCCCGGCGTCGTGGCAAGCAGGCCAAACACATTGCGGGATTGCAGAGGAAGGTCGCGCAGCTTGTATTCGGGAAGTACCGAACCCACTGATGAGGACGTCGTGGCGAGAAGTGTATCGGCTTCGACAGTCACTTCAACTGCCTGCGATACAGTGCCCACCTGCAGCGTAAAGTTCAACCGAACCTGCTGGCCGCCTCCCAAGACCACATCGCTGTAGATCTCTCTCTGAAAACCCGGCAACTCCCCGCTTACTTTATACGTTCCGGGCTGGAGGCTCGCAAACTGGTAAGTGCCGGCCTCGTTGCTGACAACGGTGCTGATGATTCCGGTAGCTGTATTGGTCGCAGTGATCGTCACACCTGGAATTAGAGCGCCACTAACGTCGGAAACAGTCCCGCCCAATGTGGCGTTAGCTGTCTGAGCTGATACATATTGCGTAGACAGAATTAGACACAGCAACGTTGCTGCTGATGAAAGACACTTTTTCACGATTTCTACCGTCAGCAATCGCCCATCGGTCATGATCGGCCATCGCCAATTTGTAATATCCATCTGCAATCAGCAATCTACGGAACAGCGATATTGGTATAGAGCTGATTCTGATCCAGTTTGCTTTTGCAATGACTAATCTTTTGTTCTAGACTGCGTTCCAATTCGATCGACATTCAATCCAAAGGAGAAATCGATGTCACGATGGTCCTTTGCTATTCTTTCCGGCGCTATTTTCGCCCTGGTTGTTGCTACGGCACCGCTTCTGGCGCATCACTCCTTTGCGGCAGAATTCGATGGAAAAAAACCTGTCAAAGTCCAAGGCGTGGTCAGGAAAGTTGAATGGACGAATCCTCACATCTGGTTCTACGTCGAGGGTAAGGATGAAGTCTCCGGCCGTACGGGTATATGGGGCTTCTCCGGCGGTGCTCCTGGCCTGTTGGGCCGCAGGGGCATACGCAGGGACTCGATGAAGCCCGGCGACATGGTCAAGGTTGACGGGTTCATTGCCAAAGACGGGTCCCTCAACGCCTCCGGCGGTAAAGTTACGTTTGCTGATGGCCGCAACGTGTTCACCGCGGGGGCTGAGGACGACATTCCGAAATAGTTAATATTCGTGGGGATGAGATGAATACACATAGGAACTCTCTTCGAAGATATTTCTTTGTGATTGCGCTCGCCGGAGCAGCTCTCTTTTGCGGTACACGTGCAAGGTTCCAGGCTCAGCAGAAGCCTATTCCGCGCCTGGCCAACGGCAAACCCGATTTTTCGGGAGTTTGGGAACATTCTAATGTTGCCAGTCTTGCGAATAACTCGGACGTGTGCGGCGGCTACAGCAACGCTGCGGGCATTGACACGAGCAGACCAGGATGCAAGCAGGTCGGTGCTGGGCCGTTACCCTACTCCGAAGCTGGTCTGGCTGCAAAGAAGGCGGCCGCGGACTTCGATCAACATGAAAACTGCTGGCCGTGGGGTTTCATGCAGCTTTTCGGCACCCCTTTCCCCCATGCTTATGTTCATTCCACAGAGCGGCTCGTCATTCTGTGGGAGCAGGATAATGCGTTTATGATGGTTCCCACTGACGGAAGCAAGTTTCCTGAAGACCTGGACCCCACGTGGAGGGGAACATCGGTCGGACATTGGGAGGGCGAGACGCTAGTTATCGAGACGGCCGGCTTCAATGGGAAGGCGTGGATCGCCGGTAAGGATGTAAACAGCGATGCGATGAAGATCACGCAGCGGATGTCCTACATCGATGCGAACCATATTCAAACTGAATTCACGTTTGACGATCCGAAGTACTACACAAAGCCGTTCAAGAATACCCGGATATTCCAACGGATGGCGAAGGGCCAGGAATTGTACGAATATTTCTGCCACGAAAATAACCGCTGTGTCGGTGGGAACTGCACAGCATCCGACATCCAGAAAAATCCCTAGCCCGAATTACCGGCCCTACAACTAAAAGTTGATCCGGCCGCTGAACGTGAACTGCCGGCTTCCAGTGGCTGATGTGATGCGGCCAAAGCTGGTGGAATTGATGTCCGCAAACCCGTTTACGTTCCCAAAATTAGGATTGGTGCCGCCGACGCCACTGCCGGTCGTCGGATTTCCGAAGTTGGGATGGTTTAGCACGTTGATCGCATCGACGCGAAACTCGAATTCCTTTCGTTCGGTAATCTTCACGCGCTTGATGAGGTTCAGATCGAGCCCGATATTTCCGGGTCCTTCAATCCAACGTTGGCCCAGCGTGCCAAGGTGGCCGGGAGCGGGATTCACGAGCAGAAGATTGCCTTTGGCATCGGCAATGGCAAAACGGCTGAACGATCCGCTCGTTGATTGAAGCGAGGTTACACTGGCAAAGGCAGGATCACGCACCTGCTGCAGGTCGGCAAAGTAAACGACGCCGTTGGATACTTTCGTGACCTTGCCCATGCTCTTCGGAAAATCTCCCAGAACAACCGGCGTATTGAAGGCGTTCTCCGTATAGGTGGATGTGGAAGCGCCAATGTTCAGCGGTGCTCCAGAATCCATACTGAAGATCGCACCCATTTGCCAGCGCTCGACCAGACGCTGCACCAGTCCGTGAGCACTGTTCAGGAATGGGCGGCCGCTACCGAAAGGCAGTTCATAGGTACCGCTGCTGCGGAAGCTGTACGTCCGGTGGAAGCTGAGCAGTGCTTTGTTGAGCGATCGGTTTCTCGGATCGAGATAATTGATCTGTCCATCTTCGTCAGCTTCACCCAAAGCACGGCTCCAGGTGTATGACGTTTGATTCGTGAATCCACCGGAAAGCCGTTTGGTCACCTGCAACTGCATCGAGTGATAGGTCGAGTTGCCGGGATTTGAATGCAAGGTCGAGGTGAGGAATTGCGGGTTAGCCACTATGAAGTTTTCCGGTAGGCCGCCATTGCGCAGAAGTCCGCCTGCTTCGCCCGTGACCGTTGTCGTCGTGTTTAGAAGACTGGCCAACTGGCCGACACTGCCGTTAGCAATAAAGGTCCGGAAGAGCGTGTTATTGCGAAGTGACGCGGATCCCGTAACCGTCGTGCCATTGATAATACCGGAACCCAAATTGAGTCCTTTCAGCATCTGGTCAAAGAGAGGCGCATTGCCTCCGGCACGGGTGATGTTGAAGGCCTCAAGAATTCCATTCTCGAAAATGTTCGCGTTGTTCAACGGAATGCCGCCATACAGCTTCGTGCCTTTTGTCCCGATGTAGCGCGCCTCGATGGTCAAGTTGCGAACAACTTCCCGTTGCAATTCCAGATTCCAGTTTTGAATGTAAGCAGTCACCCGATTGTCCGCATATCCATTCATGTCCTGCGTCCGCTCCGTCAGGGGAAGTGCAGCGAGGGGCTGAGTCGGATTCGGTATCGGCAGTTTCACGCCCGCAAGATTTAAGTACGTGGACGGTACCGGTTGAGGATAGGCCTCTAATCCCGGTGTTCTACCAACGCTCCTTTCGATCCCGTAAAAGAATCGTGCGGCTCCTTGATAGTTCCATCCGTATCCGGTGCGCAGGACCGTTTTGTCTTTTCCCAGCCACGGCACCGACCAGCTCAGCCCGATCGCTGGAGCAAAATTGTTCCAGTCGTCCTTGTACAGTTGTTTGTTTGGATTGGCGGAGTTCTTCCCAACAGTTTCGAAAGTCGTCAAGGAACCTGCCAAATGCCCGGGTTGCCACATGTCGGCAAAGCCCTTCCCGGAGATCCCCCACAATCCTGCGCTTCCTCCAACCGCATTTGCCACCAAGCCCCGGCCTTCATACGGCACGCCGTAAAACTCATACCGCATGCCGACGTTCAGAGTGACAGCTGGAGTCAACTTCCAGTCGTCCTTGAAAAACATGCTCCACTCGTTCTGGTGCCAGTCTTTCAATTTCCAGCCATTCTTGGGAATTTGGCGGTAGTCAATCCATTGTGGATTCTTAGGATCACTCACCTGGAAAGCTTGACGAATGCTGTCCACTGAACCGGCAAGATCATTCAGGATATTGCGTGCGGTTGTTTGATTCGTGCCGATAAGACCAGGTACCGCAGTGCTGTCGATACCCGTTACCGCAACAGCGCCGGCTCCGAAAAAGACTTGGGGTATGAAATCTCCGCTGCTCCAGCCTTTCGAGTTCGTGAAGCGAAGCTCGCCTCCACCCTTGAACGCATGTTTCCCTCGGGTCCAACTCACCGTATCGGTGTAGGTGTACAAAGGACTCGTTCCACCACGCTGCGTATCGGAGGAGTAAATATTGGGAAAGGCCGACGGCCGCGGCAAGAATATCGTGCTGTTGCTTTGAGGCAGAGCATCAAAAGCTTCCTTGCCGGCTGGAGTGTCCAGGAATGTCGATGATGTGATCTCGTTGATCGTTCGGCGCCGTCCGGCACGAAATTCATTCACCACGGAGGATGACAGCGTAGACACTAAGGATCCGGTGATCAGGTCCGGCCGCCGCTCATTCGTGCCGCGGTACGCGGTGGGCCATGTTGGTGAGGAGTCGGACGTTGAGTTCTCCTTTGTCGTCGTGAAATAGAGCTTGTGTTTCGCGCTGATGTTGTGATCGATGCGAAGATTGTACTGGTCCCGCTGAACATCCGGTCCATTGCTGTCGACGAGGTCGACGCCCTTCCGCCTCCGAACCCACCGGTAGCCTGCCGTATTCAGCCCGTCGCCGGTTGTGAAGTCATTCGGCAGCGGCATTTTTCCGATCAGCTTCTGCACCCATCCCGTCGGGTCGAATCCCGTCCGGTTTGGATCGCGCGTAAACAGGTTGAATGATTGCAGATCCCCTGTCGCACCGGCAGGCCTTACTGGGTTTCCCTGCCGATCCACGGTTGGCAGGTTTGACACCGCGTTGCCATTTTGCACACCTGGGAAAAATCGGAAAATCCCTTGGCGTGCTTGCTCCGTCAAAACATTCCCGACCACGGAGTCCTTGAGCAAGTAACGTTGCCCCTCATACAGGAAGAAGAAGAACGTCTTGTTCTTGACGATTGGGCCGCCAATGCGGCCACCAAACTGATTCCAGTTCTGATAATTTTTGCCGACGCCATTAAAGTTGTTGAACCAGTTGCTGGCGCTGAGCGCGGAGTTGCGGTTTGTATAAAACACACTGCCGCGGAATTGATTGGTCCCGGCGCGGGTCACCATCTGCACCTGCCCTGAACCGCGGCCGGTTTCGGCATCGGCCGGGGCAACAATGATCCGGAGCTCTTCAACGAGATCGGGGCTGACATATATCGCAGAAAACGCCCCGTTATCATACCGTCCCTCGCCGACGGGGATGCCGTTCAGTGTCGTATTCG
>QHXA01000265.1:0-1545 GCA_003222755.1 Acidobacteriota bacterium | reverse complement strand
TAAAGGAAGGTCGCGGACTCTATATTCGGGCAGCACTGTGCCCACTGACGCAGACGATGTAGCCAGTAGCGTATCCGCGGCGACTGTCACTTCCACGGCTTGTGCGACTCCACCGACGCGCAGAGTAAAATTCAGCCGGACCTGTTGGGAAACGCTTAAAGTGACGTTGTTGTAAATTTCCGTCTGAAAACCAGGCAGCTCCGCGCTGACTTTGTATTGTCCAGTCTGAAGGCTGGCAAATTGATAAGCTCCGGCCTCATTGCTGACGACGGTGCTGACAATACCTGTAGCGGTGTTTGTAGCTGTGATCGTGACCCCCGGAATGAGCGCTGCGGAGGTATCGGACACCGTCCCGCCCAGGGTGGCGTTAAACGTCTGTCCGAATGTATACGGGGATAGAACAAAACACGACAATATAGCTGCGGCAACGCGAAGTATTTTCAAGATTTCGTCCCCAATGTGTGGCCAATCCTATTTATTTGTGAGCTGCAGTCAGCTTCAGTTCTGCGGGCGGGATTATATGCACCCCGATTAGGGGACGGTCAAGGTAATTGAAGACAGTGGCGGCAGCGAACATATTGCAGCCGCCGCATACCGCCGTCATGGCTGAGCGGGTTGTCTTTCGTTGGCTTTAGCCCGCGTTTTCGGGGCTGAAACGCATGCAACCTTCTGCCATTCCCGAACGCGGGCTGAAGCCTCGCGACTACATACTTGATTCTGAGGTTACGGCAAACGGAGAAGAGCATCCGTGAGAAATTCGGGCTAGTCGCCCCCTTCCAGCTGGATGGCTCTGGAGCGGCGGCGACGTTCATCAACGGCCACGACGGAGACTACCGCCGGGCCGAATCACCGGCAGTGGGATCGGTAGTTCATCTACGGGCGCGATGCCAAGCTCCACGACCGGGAGATTCGGTTCGACAATGGTTGGATTGTGAAGATTGGACGTGGTCTAGGCGCTTAATTTTGAGAAAACCTTGACTCCGAAAACCCGCCGGTTTAAACACAGTAATCATGAAAGCAGCCCCGGTATCGTTATTTATTGTTGTCTCGCTTTTGCAGCAGGTCCCGGACGGAATGGTTTTGATCCCCGGCGGAGAATTCTGGATGGGCCGCACTCACTATTTCCTGATCGATGAAGTTGGATGGCTGGAACGCGATCGGCGCGACGACATGCCGGCGCACAAGGTCCATATCGATGCGTTCTACATGGATAAAGGTCGCCAAGGGAGAAGAGCGGTTTCCCGTACATGACGTGACCTGGTATGAGGCGGAGGCGTACTGCAAGTCACTGGGTAAACGGGTTCCGACCGAAGCGGAATGGGTACGCGCGGTACGCGGCGGCCTGGATCGGAAAAAATTCGCGTGGGGTGATTCCGGAGTTGGACTCGGCGGAAATGATCCGGATGCCGCTCCGGGCGGCCCGGCAGAAAAAACCAAGCAAGCGCACGTCGGCTATCCGTGGGGAGCCGCGCTGGTTGGTTCTTATCCTCCGAACGGCTACGGGCTGTACGATATGGTCGGCAATGTTTGGGAGTGGACGAGCGA
>QHXA01000264.1:9566-11012 GCA_003222755.1 Acidobacteriota bacterium | reverse complement strand
GAAGCGCGCCGTGCTCGATCACGAGTCCGCCAAAGCCGTTCTCGTGGTAGCCGATGGCAAGGTGCAGGTTAAACCGGTTACCGTTCAAAAAGAAGTCGGCCAGGATACGTTTATATCGTCGGGATTGGCCGGGACCGAAGCTGTGATCGTGAGCGAACAACTGAGCCAGCTCAAGGCCGGAGATCGGGTCGACGTGAAACGATGAGTGACGGCTTCGCTCGAAGGCGGCGTTAGCATGTTACGGGAAACCGTGCGGCTCGAACATGATCAGAGCATCAGCGCGCTGTTTTTTGTTCATCTGCTGGCCCGTTTCAACCGGAGAAAAAAGATGAGGCGTTTCCTGCTTGTGCTGATTGTTATTTTGCTGGCAAGTCTGAACGGTCATGCCCAGGGTCGTGGCGGAGGAGGTGGCGCGCCTCCGACGGCTAGAGCAGCGGCTCCGTTTGATATGACCGGCTATTGGGTATCGATTGTCAGTGAAGACTGGCGCTGGCGCATGTTTCCAAACAAAGGAGACTACGCAGGAGTACCGCTGAATGCGGAGGCACGCAAGATAGCGGATTCTTGGGATCCGGCGAAGGATGAAGCGGCAGGAGAACAATGCAAGGCTTATGGTGCGCCGGGCCTCATGCGCATTCCCGGCCGCTTTCATATCACCTGGCAGGATGACCAGACGCTACAGATCGAGACTGATGCGGGGAGACAAACCCGCGTCTTTCATTTCGGTGCCGCCCAAGCTGCAGGGGGAGATTTGCAAGGCGTATCGAAAGCGGAATGGGAGTTCGTACGGCCGGGGGCTGGTTTTGCCATCGCTGGAGACCGCGGCGGATCACAGGCAGGCTCACTCAAGGTAACGACGACGAACCTTCGGCCGGGATACCTGCGGCGGAATGGTGTCCCCTATAGCGCCAATGCGAAGCTCACGGAGTACTACGATCTCGTCAGAGAAGCCAGTGGTGTTACATACCTCGTACTGACGTCGACTCTCGAGGATCCAATGTACCTCACTCAACCGATGATTACGGCTGCGCATTTCAAAAAACAGGCTGACGCTTCCGGTTGGAATCCAGCGCCGTGCGCGGTTCGATAGGAGCTTTAATGAGAACAATGACGTTGGGTATTGCACTTGTTGCTCTGCTTGTATGCTCGGCGGTGTTTTTCGCACAGGCTCCTGTGCCAAGTCCCGGAGTCGGAAATCCTCTTGGGCCGTTGGTCAGCGGCACGGATTTTTCCGGATCGTGGAGATGGCTCAATCACCAGGATTCAACGCTCTTTACAGCGGCCGGCGACATCGCCGATTGGGGTGGCATTCCCTTAAATGACGCCGCTCGTCTTTATGCCTTGTCCTGGCCCGCGTCCCGGCAGACTGTCAAGCAGCAGCAATGTATGGGCTATGTTCCTCCCTACACTTGGATGTCGCCTGGAAATCACCGGCTCTGGGAAGAG
>QHXA01000264.1:0-9552 GCA_003222755.1 Acidobacteriota bacterium | reverse complement strand
ACTCGTCGCCATTCATTACTGGGGTCAGATCGCTCAAGTCGACCGGACTATATATATGGATGGACGTCCTCACCCGCCGGCATATGCACCGCATACGTTCGCAGGTTTTTCGACGGGAAAATTCGAAGGCAACATACTGACGGTCGCCACCACACACATCAAACGCGGCTGGATCCGTGCGAATGGCGTACCTCAGAGCGATGCCGCTACAGTCACCGAACATCTCATTCGACACGGCGACACGATCACAATTCTCGCCGTGGTTGACGATCCGGTGTACTTGAGCGAGCCGATGAGTAAGACTTCGCTCCTCGCTCGCCAGGCCATAGCCCCAGATGCTTGGTTGTATGCGTGCGATGACAGCGAACAAATTCTCGGCAGGAAGAATGACTATGTTCCCAGTCATTTGTTCGGGCAGAACCCCTATGTTCGCGAATATGCGGACAAGAACAAGGTTCCACTGCTAGCAGCTTTTGGCGGTCGTGAAACGATGTACGCCGAGTTTGTTGCCGCCATTAAGGACAGTGCCGCAGCCGAAGCGGCGGCGAAGGCCAAAATGCTTCCTTCCGGACCGCCGCAGGCAAGCCGGGCGCCGGACCCGACACCGAATGATGGAACTACCCATGTCTTCCAGGTTGCAGGCAATGTGTACATGCTCGCCGGAGACGGCGCCAACATCGCGGTTCAGGTTGGCCCGCAAGGCGCGTTCGTCGTGGATACGGGCGCGGGCAAATTATCCGAAAAGATCATTGCGGAGATCGGCAAGCTCAGTTCGAAGCCGATCCAGTTCATTGTCAACACCAGCTTTCATCCGGACCACGTCGGCGGGAATGCAAAGCTTCAGGCCGCCGGAGCGGATCCCAGCGTGACGGGCTCGTTTTTCTCGAATCAATTTGCAGACGCCGGGCAGGGCGCCACCATCATCGGCCACCAGAATGTACAGACAAGAATGCAGGATCAGAAGCCACCGGCGCCGGCGCCGCCCAGCGATACGTACTTCGAAGATCGTCGGCGAAAGTACCACAATGAAGAGCCGGTCGAGATTTTCCCGCTGCCGAATGCGATCACCGACGGCGACAGTGTGGTGCACTTCCGCCGGTCCGATGTCATTGTTACTGGTGACGTCTTCACGACGACGCAATATCCATTCATCGATGTAAAAAATGGCGGTAGCCTGCAGGGCGAAATTCGGGCGCTGAATTTCATACTCGATAGGACCGTGTATCAACACGACGAGGACGGCGGCACGATGATCATTCCCGGACACGGACGCGTGACCAACGAATGGGAGGTCGCCGAGTATCGCGACATGTTGGTCATCATCCGCGATCGTGTGCAGGCCATGATCAACAGCGGCGCCACTCTTGATCAAGTCAAATCGGCCAGACTCACAGCGGATTTTGATGTCCGTTTTGGCGCAACGTCCGGGCCGTGGACCACAGATATGTTCGTTGAAGCGGTTTACACAAGCCTGAAGAATCCGCCGCAAACCGGGACTACAAAATAAGCGCGAAGGAGCGTCGATGTTCAGGCGCGACGAAGAGGACGCGTCGCATGAACCACTACCGATTCCGGAGTGGGCGTCCGAAGCGCTCGTCCGAGGCGATTCGATCGACGTAGATTTTTGTTATTTCACCAGTCGTCGCATCACGCTCGAAGAATTTTGGAACACGCGGATCCGATTCCATGGCACGAAGCAGGACGTCCATCTCTCCAGGAATTTTGAGCTGAAAGTGGGTAGATAATTCCTCGAGTGTTGGTATTTTGCCAGTCTTCATATAGATCTCGGCGGCAGAGGCTGGAATTTTGAGGAAGACATCGTATAGCCGCTGAAGCGCTTCGCGTTCTTCGGGACTCGTAAAAACATTGTTGTAAAGTTCGGTTACCAACACGGGCTGGCCTGGCCTGACGTTCTTTTTGAGATAATCGATGATGCGTGTCTCCGGATCGCCCGTTGCAACATCCTCTGGCTTAGGACGCAGAAAAAAGAATAGGACGACGCCGGCTAAAATTGCGAGCACCGCGACAGCAAACCATTTAAACATGGTCATAGACTAACGCAATTTGCGTATGCGCGAGTTGCCATTTGGGACGTAACGCGGATACGAGGTTTAAACTGTCATGCAGAGAAAGCAAACGCAAGCATGAAAGTCCGGAATGCATCACCGAGTCAGAAATTCAAAGATCCAGTCTGTGGCATGATGGTCGCGCCGGAGCGCGCGGCCGGCAGCGTCGAACACCACGGTCAGACTTATTACTTCTGCAATCGATCATGCCTTGAGCGCTTCAGCAATACCCCGGACGCTTTTGTTCAGGAGACACCGCGCCCACCCGCGAAAAGGGAAAGCACGGCCGGCGAATACCTCTGTCCCATGGACCCGGACGTGCGCACCGAGAAGCCAGGCCCATGCCCGAAATGCGGCATGGCGTTGGAACCGGTACAGCCCGGTCCTATCACGCAATACACCTGCCCAATGCATCCCCAAATCATTCGCGCAGAACCTGGGCCGTGTCCAATTTGTGGAATGGCTTTGGAGCCACGCACGATCATTGGCGAAGAGAAGAATCCAGAATTGCAAGCCATGTCCCGGCGGTTCTGGTGGTCCGCCGCCTTAAGCGCCCCAATCCTCGTGTTAATGTTTTCGGATTTTCTTCCATCGCATGCACTCCAACAGTTGCTGCCCGGACGGGCAATGTCTTGGTTCGAACTGATTCTAGCGACACCTGTCGTGCTGTGGGGCGGCTGGCCATTCTTCGAAAGGGCATGGCGATCGATCGTGAATCGCAGCCCGAATATGTTCACGCTGATCGGAATTGGAACCGGCGCCGCTTATGGATTCAGTGTCGCGGCGACAATTGCGCCCGGTATTTTCCCTCAATCGTTCCGCGCTCCGGATGGAAGCGTCGCCGTTTACTTCGAACCGGCGGCGATCATTACGACTCTTGTCCTTCTCGGACAAGTCTTGGAACTCCGAGCGCGTAGCCGCACCAGCAGTGCGATTCGAGGACTGCTTGCTCTCGCTCCAAAGACAGCCCGGCGCATCAATCAGGACAACTCTGAAACCGATGTGCCTCTTGAACAGATCCAGGTCGGCGATGTGCTCCGGGTCCGGCCGGGAGATCACGTGCCAGTCGATGGCAGCGTGATTGATGGCCGAAGTTCAATCGATGAGTCAATGATCACGGGCGAATCCATGCCTGTCGATAAGCGGCGACAAAGTCACCGGTGGAACGCTGAACACGACAGGGTCATTGATCATCCGCGCCGAGCGCGTGGGCGGAGAAACACTGCTTTCACAGATTGTGAGGCTTGTCGCCGACGCGCAACGCTCGCGTGCGCCGATCCAACGGTTAGCGGATCGAGTATCGGCGTGGTTTGTGCCTTCCGTGATCGCGGCCGCAGCGGTCACATTCATCATTTGGGCCGCGTATGGGCCGGAGCCCCGGCTGGCACATGCTCTCGTCAATGCGGTCGCCGTACTGATCATTGCGTGTCCGTGTGCACTGGGCCTCGCAACTCCGATGTCGATTATGGTCGCCACGGGCCGCGGCGCCAGCGCCGGAGTTCTCGTCCGGAATGCAGAGGCCCTTGAGCGCCTTGAACAGGTGGATACGCTGATTGTGGACAAGACCGGCACCTTGACGGAGGGAAAGCCGAAAGTAAACGCAGTCGTTCCTTCTGGTGATTTCTACGAGGAGGAACTGTTACGTCTGGCTGCGAGTGTAGAACGCGCCAGCGAACACCCTATAGCTCAAGCCGTAGTTACTGCTGCCACGGAAAGAGGTATCGCCACTGTCGAATCGGCTGATTTCCGTTCTGAAACCGGCGGTGGCGTGCAGGCAAAAGTGGAAGGCCATCAAGTACTCGTCGGAACGCTGGAGTTCTTGCGGCGTTCAAATGTCGAACCAGCCGAACTGATTGAACGTGCCGACCGCTTTCGCAGTGAAGGAAACACCGTCATTTTTGTTGCGGTCGATGGCCGCGCCGCCGGGTTGCTAGCCGTTGGTGACTCAATCAAGTCCACAACGCCCGAAGCCATTGAGGCTTTAACCGCAGACGGCATCAAGGTGGTGATGCTGACCGGTGATCATAGGACTACTGCGCAAGGCGTTGCGGCGAAACTTGGGATTACCGATGTCGAGGCGGAGGTGCTGCCGGCCGAAAAGGCGAACACTGTACGCAAATTTCAAACCGGCGGCCGAGTTGTTGCGATGGCCGGAGATGGTGTGAATGATGCGCCGGCGCTCGCGCAAGCCGATATCGGCATCGCCATGGGTACCGGAACCGATGTTGCCATGGAAAGTGCCGGCGTCACCCTTCTCAAGGGCGATCTTCGCGGAATCGTGCGGGCGCGCCGGCTCAGCAGAGCCACGATGCGAAACATTCGCCAAAATCTGTTCTTCGCATTCATCTATAACTCGGTAGGCATCCCAATCGCAGCGGGCGTTCTTTATCCGATTTTTGGATGGCTGCTGAGCCCGGTGATTGCAAGCGCCGCAATGACATTCAGTTCGGTTTCTGTCATTACAAACGCGCTGCGGCTGCGGCGCGCGAGTTTGTAGAACAGGCGCATCGATTGCCGATACACTATGGTCGTTTGATTGAGGATAGGATTCAAGCACATGATTGCATCTACCGGTAGAGTCCGGACTCCCGATGCCGAGCCAACTTCTGCCGTTCCGCGCGTTGCGATTCTCCTTCCAGGTTTGTTCCTCGCAGGGCTGTTTTTTTACAAGTGGAAAGCATCACTTGTTGTCATTGAAAAAGTGTGGTCGTCGGGAGTCCTGTCCGTACGGCCAGATGTCGTCTCACTTGGTCAGGGCGAAGGATTGACGGCCGCAGTACCCACGCTGAAGTATTTTTCCGTGATTTGGCCGGCTCTCGTCTTCGGCATTTTGATAAGCGCCGCAGTGCGGGCGTTCGTCCCGCGCGAATGGCTGTTCAGACTCTTCAGTGGGAAGACGTTTCGTGGACAATTCAAGGCGACTGCTGCCGGCACTCCATTGATGCTGTGTTCGTGCTGTGTCGCGCCGGTCTTCAGCGCAGTTTACGAACAATCGTCGCGGCTCGCGCCATCTCTTGCTCTCATGCTGGCGTCACCCTCACTCAACCCCGCAGCCTTGGTCCTGACCTTCTTACTGTTTTCACCGAAAATTGCCGCCACGCGACTGTTAATGGCGGCCGTAGCCGTATTGTTTGGTGGCTTTGTCATTGAGCGTGTGTTGGCAAAGCGAGTGCCGCTTCCGATGCACAAAGAACAAGAACTTCGTATCGCGTCGGGCGATCCGTATAACACGCTTCGGGCTTTCTTCCGATCCCTTTGGTATATGGTCGTGCGCACAATGCCCGCGCTTGTTGTCGGCGTCATGTTTTCCATGCTTTTCGTCCAATACGTACCGAAAGAATTGTTGGCCTCAAATGGCTTCCGTCAGCTCGTTGTAGCGGCGACAGCGTTGATCGCTGTGCCCTTGGCTCTGCCAACCTTCTTCGAAATCCCGCTAGCGCTTGGGTTACTCGCTGCAGGTGCGCCGGCGGGCGCAGCTGCGGCGCTGCTGTTTGCGGGCCCTGCCGTAAACTTCCCTTCATTGTTGACAGTTGCAAAGTCGACCAATTGGAGGATCGCCATAGCCCTCGCAGTATTTGTATGGGCGGTGGCCACGGGCGGCGGACTGCTCCTGTCATGACGATCCGGAGGGCTTGATGAAGCTGTTCAATATCTCATGGCCGGTGCTCATTCTGCTTGGAGCATTGGCGGCGCAGTCGCCAGGCGGTACGCAGACAGCAGCGCGGCCCAAGATCGACGTGTCCAAGCTTGGGCCTCAGGTCGGCGAGCGCGTGCCGGAGTTCACTCTGAAGGATCAGAGCGGAAAAAGCTGGACGCTCCAGTCGATCATGGGGCCCAAGGGTGCGATGCTCGTATTCGTTCGTTCGGCGGATTGGTGACCATACTGCAAAACGCAGCTCGTGGAGCTGCAGAGCCGAGTGAATGAACTTCGACAGAAGGGCTTGGGTCTGGCCGTGATCAGCTACGATCGTCCCGAAGCCGTTGCCGCATTCAGCAAAGCGCGTGGGATCACGTTCCCGCTTCTGTCCGATGCTGGTTCCGCAACGATCAAAAAGTTCGGCATTCTGAATCCAGTCCCCGAATGGGCGATCGGTCCGGATAAAGATGATCCAGAAGTCAAAGCGGCGGTTCAAAAGTATGTGTCCGTGGCGAATCCGAATCCTTCAATGGTGGGGATCGCTTTTCCAGGTACATTCATTCTCGATCGGCAGGGCCATGTCACGTCGCGGTACTTTGAAGATTTCTACATCGAACGCAATACGATTTCGAGCATCATGATGCGGCTGAACGACCGCGTTGCACCTGTCGCGGGAACAAAAGTGTCCACCGCGCACCTGGAAGTCACGACGTATCTAAGCGAACCTGCTGTCGCACCGGGAAACCGGTTTTCCATCGCATTCGATGTTCACCCGCATAACGGGATTCACATTTACGCGCCCGGTGCGAAAAAATATCGTGTCATCGGAGTGACGATCGCAGCGCAGCCGTTTGTGCGTGCGCTTCCGATGAAGTATCCGGCTTCACAAATTTATTTTTTCAAGCCACTGAATGAACGGGTGCCGGTCTATCAGAAACCGTTCACGTTAGTGCAAGAGGTGATCCTTGAAGGCACGCCGCAAGCGCAGGCTGCATTTCGAGGGAAGGATTCGGTGACGGTGTCCGGTATGCTCGAATACCAGGCTTGCGATGACAAGATCTGCTACAACCCGGCTTCGGTTCCACTTTCCTGGACGCTCAACTTGCGGCCGCTGGTTTTTGAACGGACCACACCCCGGCAGTAGAGCTTCAGTCGTAGGTTCGCTGTACGCGCTGTTTTACGTTTGTAGTTTGTTGTTGCTCTCGCAGCCCACCTTTGCACAGTCGAGCAACAAACCGGACGAGAACCGGGCCGTGAGTGCTTCGCCCCCGGCACAACAAGATCAAAAAATTCCATCGGCAGCGCCACGGGTGATCCACGTTGCGGGTTGGACCGTCAGCGGAAGCCTCAGGCTGCGCTTCGAGGATTGGGCTTTCTTTAAGGCGCAATCCGGAGACAGCAGCTACGGTTATGGCGCATCGTTACTGCGTGTGTCGGTAGGACGCCAATTCCGTTCTCAAGACTGGCTATTTGAATTCGCTCAACCGTCGTTGATCGGCCTGCCCTCAGAAGCGATTGCACCATCGCCGCAAGGACAGCTGGGCTTCGGTGGCACCTACCGCGCAGCAAACCCGGATCGCACTGTCGGCATTTTTTTGAAGCAGGCTTTCGTCCGCCTGAAAGGCATTGGCGGAGATCAACCGAGCACACTGCGAATTGGCCGATTTGAATTCGGAGATGGACTCGAATTGAATCCTGAGGGGCCGCTCGGCACTGTCATTCGCGACCGGGTCGCGAACCGGCTCATTGGGAATTTTGGTTTTACTCACGTCGGCCGGAGTTTGGATGGAATCCATTTCTCACGTGGCGCCTCCAACGCGAACTTCACATTCCTTGCAGCGCGGCCAACTGAAGGTGTGTTTCAAGTCAAGGGCATGAAGGAACTAAACGTCGATATTGTTTATGGGGCGGTGTCCAAGCTCCATCGATCGATTGGTGAAGGAGAAGGGCGCATCTTTATGACGTATTATCGCGACGGCCGTAATGTGCTCAAATCCGACAATCGATCGGCCGCGTCTCGTTCCGACGACCACAAGAACATCAGCATCGCCACAGTCGGCGGCAACTACGTGAATGTTTTTGATTTTGGCAGCGGCAAAACCGATGCATTGTTTTGGGGAGCCCTCCAAACCGGAACCTGGGGCACGATCGCTCATCGCGCGAATGCGTTCGCTGCTGAAGCTGGCTATCAACTGAATCGTCTCCGAATGAAACCGTGGCTTCGCGGCGGATATTTTCGCGGAAGCGGAGATGACGATCCATCGGATACCACTCATCGGACGTTTTTCCAGGAACTGCCGACGCCGCGTCCATTTGCTCGATTCCCGCTTTATAACCTGATGAACAACGAGGATGCCTTCGCGCAGGTGACTGTCACTCCTCAACCAAAATGGACTCTTCGGAGTGAGGCTCATGCTCTGAATTTAGCGAACGCCAAAGACCTCTGGTATATCGGCGGCGGTGCCTTCCAAAGAGAAAACTTTGGCTATATGGGCCGTCCTTCAGGCGGCGAGAGAAGATTCGCAGATGTCTTTGATTTGAGTGCAGACTACCAGTTGAATGCGCAGACCACGTTCACATGTTCACATTTTACATAGCCCATGCTTCCGGCAAGGCCGTTATCCGAAACATCTTTCCTGGCGGCCCAAATGCCAACTTTGCGTACGTTGAGTTGAATCGCCGGTTTTAATCACATTTTGCGCACGCCGGAGGCGTGTCAGGAAATTAGCCGGGGGGTAAGCGACCGGGAGCGAGCGCGACCCCCGGTTGTCTGAAACCAAAAACAGCCGCACCCTGGAAAGGTGCGAGGAGTCCTCGACACCCCTTCAGGGTGCGGATTCCTGAGTTGTCGACCTATTCCAGGGGTACGCAAAAAACGCGTACCCCTGGCTAATTTCCGTGCACCGCTCCGCGGTGCGCTTGTACGCCTCCGGGATGCGCAAAGCGGCGGTTTGCCGCTTGAATTCGACATCTAGCTCTGATTGGACCAGTCGATCTCGGCGAGCTGAGCGTAGCTATTACGCAACTCGAAACTGATCGCGTCAGAGCGCACGCGGCCGCTGACGGTGTTGCCCATCTCAGCTTCTTTATACTCGAAGCCGTTCGGCAGCACGATCTTCGCCTGATGCTCCTCTCCGGTGACCGGGTTCTTAATCGGCTGGACCTCGGTTTCAGCAACGCCGTCGATGCGGAAGTGCGCCATGCGGCGAAGGCGATCGGATTCGAATTCGATTGGCAGAAATAACGTCGGCAGCACGTTCGGGCAAACGGCCCTAAAGATCTCCCAGAATGCTCCGCCATGGCGGGCCGTAGCCAGCTCGGTCAATGCCTGCCGCTGGTCGGATGTTGCATGCTCGTCCACGATGAGCTGCATCGTCCCGTTACCTTCGTGAATGGCGCCGGGCCACGAAAGCAGGATCGCGAACTTCACTCCATCAAGCGGCGTGTCTCCGAAATGTCCGTTCACGATGCGGATCGCTCCCAATCCTTGGCACCGCCCAGTCGTCGGCAAGGCATTAAACTGGCATGGACAACCCCAAGCGCAATTGCAGCTCACCACTTCATCGCCCCTGATACGCCAGGTTGTTTTGATTGCCTCAGCCATGCGTGTTTTCTTCCGACCTGTGTGCGATCCAATCTACGAGAATCGTGAAACGCCAGTCAACAAATCGATTGGTTTCGGACCGGCCGGAGTAGCTGTGCATGTTGGGCGTGTTGGGCCGTAAGTTGACTGTGATAAATCCGCGTGGAGGTGTGCCAACCTTTCACGTTTGCCCAAGCTGTAACTCCAGAGTCATGTTAGAAAAGACGAGTTGCCCATGCGGGTGAAATGATGATTCTGTCGTTTTT
>QHXA01000263.1 GCA_003222755.1 Acidobacteriota bacterium | reverse complement strand
TTTTTTAGATCCTTTTCCAACCGCTCCATTCGCTTTTCGATAGAGGCAATGTCCGCCAGCATCAACTCATAATTGAGGTTCTGCTTGTCGCGTTCCGGATTCACCGTGCCGTCCGGATGCGGCACTGCCTCATCTTGAAAGGCGCGAACGACATGCACGAGAGCGTCGACCGTCCGTACCGGCGCTAGCGCCATGTCCTGACCCTTCCCGCGTACGAGTCCTTGAACATCGACGAATTCTACGGTCGCATGCGTGGTCTTCTCGGGATCGAATTTGGACGAGAGAAAATCCAGCCGCGCATCGGGAACTTTCACGATCCCAACATTCGGCTCCAGTTTTCGTCCCGCGCCCGGACCGGCCGCAGCTTTGCCCTGCGTGAGGACGTTAAAGATGGTGGTCTTGCCCACGGAAGGCAGCCCGATGATTCCCGCTTTCATACGTCAATTCGTTAAGCATAGCGCACGCCGAAGGCGTGCTGGGAAATTAGCCAGGGGGTACGCGTATTTCGCGTACCCCTGGACTGCGTAGCTGAGCTACGGACCGCACCCGGAAAGGGTGTCGAGGATTCCGCGCACCCTTTCCAGGGTGCGGATGTCATCCGTCGCAGACAACCGGGGGTTGCGCTCGCTCCCGCTCGCTTAACCCCCGGCTAGTTTCCTCGCACGCCTCCGGCGTGGGAAAAACACAGGGCACGTTCGGTTTTTTCTCCACCGCGAATTTTTTGTTTGACAGCACCACTCGTGCACAGTAGTCTGTAGTGGCCAAAAGTGGCTAAATCTGTATATTCTTGGCTTTTTAGGGACCAACATCGATGTTGCGTGGGAACGCACCGGCTACCGTGGATGAGAAGGGACGGCTCAAGATCCCGTCCAGTTTCCGCGCTTACATTGAAGAGTCCTGGGGCAGCGACTTCTACGTCACGTCTCTCTCGGGTGAATCCGTTTTGATTTATCCCCTCCCGATCTGGCAAGAAATAGAAGAACGACTCGCCAAGCTTCCTTCTCTAAACCCCACGAAGAAGAAATTCCTGGACCGGACCAATTTCTACGGCCAGGTGACTGCTGCAGATAAATCAGGGCGGATTCTGATTCCGACGCTACTTCGAGAATCAGCCCAGATGTCGGGGGAGGTCGCTGTCCTTGGTTATTTAGATCATTTGGATGTGTGGAATCACAACCGGTTCCTTGACCGGATTAAGACTCAGGAGTTCACCGAGGAAGATCACGAGACGTTGAGCAAATTGGGAATTTGACGGAGACGGAATATGCATGCAACACATTCCAGTTCTGCTGGACGAAGTTATCCAATTCCTGAATCCGAAGCCTGGCGGACGATTCATCGACGCGACGCTCGGAGGGGGCGGCCACACGCGGGCCATCCTCGAGCGCACGGCGCCGGACGGGATAGTACTGGGGATCGATCAGGACGAATCTGCGTTATCCAGCGCGAAGGCGATGCTGGAGTCATTTGGGTCGCGGGTCGCGTTCGTGCATTCGAATTTTCGGGCGCTGCGGACCATAGCCGAAGAATCCGGATTCATGGAGTGCGATGGAGTGCTCGCGGACCTCGGCATCTCATCCATGATGGTGGACGATCCAACCCGGGGATTCTCGTTTATGCATGAAGGACCGCTCGACATGCGAATGGATCGCACTCAACGGCTGACGGCCGCCGACCTCCTCAACACGTATTCGGAAAAAGAGATTGCCGACATTATTTATACCTACGGCGAAGAGCGGCGCTCGCGTCCGATCGCTCGGTCGATCGTCCGCTTGCGTCCCCTTCAACGGACAACGGATCTGGTCCGCGCCATCGAACGTGTTTCCGGCCGGCCGCGATACGGTCAGATTCATCCCGCCACTCGAACGTTCCAAGCACTGCGGATCTACGTTAATGATGAGCTGAAAAGTCTGGAGGAATTCCTTGATTCCTCAATGATCGTCGTTCGCTCCGGTGGCCGTGTAGTTGTGATTACGTTTCATTCCCTCGAAGACCGCATTGTTAAGCAACAGTTTCGTGCATCTCGGGTGTCCGGCCGAGTCATGACGAAGAAAGTCGTCAGGCCCAGCGATGAAGAAGTACGGCGTAATCCGCGCGCTCGAAGCGCAAAGTTGCGTGCATGGGAGAGAAGTTGATGCCCATCGAAGTTCAATTTGAAAAACGCATCATCAACCACCATGTCGTCCGCGAGGCGGATTCGAAAAGCCTGCGGGATTACGTTGTGGTGACCATGGTGGCCGCCATGTTTCTGCTTGGTCTTTTTGTTTACGCGTGGCAGCACTACGAGTGGATTCAATACGGCTACCGGATCGAAGAGGCCCAAAAGAACAAAGAACAATTGGCCGAGATCGGGCGGCAGCTTCGGCTGGAGCGCGCGTCGTTGCGCGATCCCCGGCGGATCGATGCGATCGCACGGCGGGACTTGGGGATGATGGTTCCCGCTCCCGGGCAGTTGGTGACGTTCAGCGCGGATGCGCCGTTGACGATTCCGAAGCCGCAGCCTGCTCAGCCGATTCCGCCGCAACAAGCCGATCTGCAGCCGCAGCCGACAGCATTAGCGGCGAAAAGGTGATTGCAATAGCTGTAGCGGCGGTCCATGACCGCCACGCACCGCTCCGCGGTGCATTGCCTTAACTGAGATGAAGAACGACAACTCATTAGCGCAACGCGTTTACGTCTTAATTGCCGTGATGGGTTTTTGGGCAATTGTCATCGGCGCGCGTCTTTTTTTCCTGCACGTCGTCCACTCTGCCGATTACCGGCAGCGCGCGGAACGTCAGCAACAGCGCACGCTGGAGGTCAGCCCACGTCGCGGGGTCATCTATGACCGCAACGGAAACGAATTGGCGGTCAGTGTCAAAGTCGATTCCGTGTTTGCCGTTCCGGATGAAATTGAGGATCTCCACGCCACGGCGAAAACCCTCTCGCCGCTGGTCGGTGTCTCTAAGAACGACCTCATCGAGAAACTCGATTCGCCCCGCTCCTTCGTCTGGGTCAAACGAAAAGTGAGCGCCGCACAAGGCGCGGCGCTTCGAAAAGCAAAGCTTCCCGGAATCTATTTTCAGAAAGAAGACATGCGGTATTACCCGAAACGTGAGCTGGCGTCTCACGTTCTGGGCTACGTCGATATTGATGAAAAGGGGTTAGGCGGTCTCGAATATCGGTACAACGACAGCATCCGCGGCGAAGCCGGACGAGTTCTGATCATGACCGATGCGCGAGGCCGAAGCTTCAACAGTATTGAGCAGCCCGTGGCGCCGGGCGCAAACCTGGTCACGACCATCGATCAAAACATTCAATACATCGTTGAGAAGGAGATTGCAGCCACTGCCGAGAAGACCCATGCCAAAGGAATCTCGATCATCGTTATGGATCCGCGCACGGGCGAGGTCCTTGCGATGGGCAATTATCCAACCTTCAATCCCAACCAATACGCGAAATACAGCCCGCAAGCGTGGATCAACCGCGCGCTTAGTCACAACTATGAACCCGGATCGACGTTCAAGATTGTGACCGCGGCGTCCGTTTTTGAAGAAGGGCTCGCTGATCCAGCGGAGCTGATCGATTGTCAAAATGGCGTCATTACCGTGTTCGGGCGCGTAATTCACGACTGGAAACGCTTCGGTCTGTTGAGCGTGAAACAAATCATGCAGAACTCCTCGGATGTGGGCGCTATCAAGTTGGCCCTGCGGCTTGGCGATGAGCGATTCGCGGACCACATTGCGCGCCTCGGCTTTGGAAAGTCGACCAATGTCGATTTGCCCGGAGAAGAGCACGGACTTGCGAGGCCGGCGTCGCGGTGGACGAAGAGTTCCGTCGGTTCCATTGCGATGGGACAGGAAATCAGCGTGACCGCTTTGCAGACTGTCCGCATGGTTTCGGCTGTCGCGAACGGAGGAATTCTGTATCAGCCCTACGTTGTGAAAAGGGTTCAGCATCCGGAAAAGGGAATCCTCAGCGAGACGGAACCGCATGGCGAACGCGCCATTTCCGCCGAGACCGCTGCCAAGTTACAGGACATGCTTGAGGCCGTTGTTACCGATGGCACAGCGAAATCCTCAAAGCTCGACGGCTACACTGCCGCGGGAAAAACGGGCACGGCGCAAAAGATCGATGAGACCGGCCGTTACTCCGCAACAAAATATGTGGCTTCGTTCGCCGGCTTCGCTCCTGCCGTTAATCCTGCGATTTCAATGATCGTGATGATCGATGAACCTGTGGGGGCGCACCACGGCGGGGATGTGGCGGCCCCAGTGTTCAAGCGAATTGCCGAGCAGGTTTTGCGATACATGTCGCTGCCGCCAGACGTACCGTCATATGCGCCGCAGTACGTGGTGAAGGAACCGAAGCGCCCGGCAGAACGCACGGTAAAGCCCGCGACTACAGCTTCGGCGCAATTGGTCGGTTTGAATGTCACGACCGACTTCGGCGATCTCATCATCCCGGATTTCCATGGAAAGTCTCTTCGTCAGGTCACCGAAGAATGTTTGAGAGCCGGCCTGCGGTTGCAGTCGATCGGCTCCGGCGCTGCTGTTGAGCAACTACCACCCGCCGGCACAAGCGTACGCTCTGGCGCGCGCGTCCAGGTGCGGTTTTCGAGTAGAGTGGAGAGATAGGGCGGCCCAGGGACAGATTATGACACTGCGTGACTTGCTCGCCGGCTTGAACGCCCGCAGTGTCACCGGCAAGCTGGATACCGAGATCCTGGGCCTCGCGT
>QHXA01000262.1:7841-9170 GCA_003222755.1 Acidobacteriota bacterium | reverse complement strand
AATTTTCCGTTTTGGGGAGCAATTACCCGGCCGAATACGGCCGTACCACCGGCGGAGTCATCAATGCCGTCACCCGTTCGGGGACGAAGGGCTTTCACGGCGCCGTTTATGAATTTCTGCGCAACAGCGCCCTGGATGCCCGAAATTTCTTCGACGCCAGGATCCCGCCGTTCAAGCGGAATCAATTCGGCGCCTCGCTGGGTGGACCGCTCCAGAGAGACCGCTCTTTCTTCTTCGCGGATTACGAAGGACTTCGTCAATCTCTCGGCGTTACACAGGTTAATACAGTACCTTCGGCAGCCGCGCGGAAGGGTCTAATTTCGACGGGCTTCGTAGAAGTCGATCCGGCAGCCTCCCGATATCTTCAGGCATTCTACCCGCTGCCCAACGGACGTCTCCTCGGCAATGGCGACACCGGCATTTTCACCTTTGCCGGGCAGCAAGTGACGACGGAAAATTATTTCACTTCGAAAGTCGATCACCGGTTTTCCCAGCAGGACAGTCTCTCCGGGATCTATATGCGCGACAATTCCAAAGTCGTCCAACCGGACGCCTTTGATGAATTGCTCGCGAATGTTGTATCTCGGCGCCAGCTTGTCACGCTTCATGAACAACACATCTTCAACGCGAAGTTTTTGAATGCGGCTCGGTTTGGATTCAATCGAGCTGTCGCTATTGAAGGCGGAGTGTCACGGGTCATCAATCCGTTGGTTGCCGATGCGACGTTCGCTTTCATACCGGGCCAGTTTGTAGGGGCGATTCAGTCTGTCCCGGGTCTTACGAACTTCTTGGGCGGATTGAACGCACAGCGCCCAGACACACGAGGCAACAGCAAAAACTTATTCTGGAATTCGTTTCAGTGGGCCGACGACTTGTTTCTCCTTAAAGGAGTTCACGCCTTGCAATTTGGGATGGTCGCGGAGCGCATGCAGGACAACTTAGCCCTGACGGGGGTGACGAACGGCACTTTCAAGTTCAGCTCACTTTCGGATTTCCTGACTAACCGTCCTCGAAACTTTGTTGGGCTGATACCTATTCCAACGCCGACGTTTGGAATTCGCGAGACCTTGTTCGGAGCTTATATTAAGGACGATATTCGACTGCGACGGAATCTGAGTGTCAACGCCGGCTTGCGTTATGAAATAGCGACCGTTCCCAGCGAGGCATATGGCAGAATCTCGAACCTGCCTCACGTGACTGCTAGCGAGCCGCACTTGGGCTCTCCTTTCTTCCTGAATCCGACGCTTCGTAATTTCGAGCCGCGTGTTGGGTTTTCATGGAGCCCCTTTGCGGATAATAAGACGGTCTTCCGCGGTGGTTTCGGCATTT
>QHXA01000262.1:7168-7678 GCA_003222755.1 Acidobacteriota bacterium | reverse complement strand
TGGAACGTGAGCGCAGCACGCGAAATTTCGTCAGGCGTTGTTGTCACCATCGGTTATGTCGGATCGCGGGGTGCGCATCAGCCGTTCAGGGTCGACAATTTTGATATGGTTTTGCCGACTCACACATCCGCCGGCTATGTGTTCCCACCGCCGAGAGACAGTCAAAAACTAAATCCCTACTTTGGCCGCGTGACTGGAATGTTATGGCAGGCCAATTCCTTCTACGATGCGCTGCAGGCGGTCATTACGAAAAACGTGAGTCATGGAATTCAGCTACATGGCGCCTACACATGGGGTAAGAGCATTGACACCCTGTCGGCGACCGTGGCCGATGACGCTTTCCCCAATGGCCTGCTGAATCCCCTTTTCTTCGACCAGCGCACCACCCGAGGCTTGTCGGATTTCGACGTGCGGCAGAATATTGTTTTCAACTTCACGTGGGAATTGCCGAACCCAAAGACGCCTTCGCGATTGAGCCAATGGGTGCTTGGTGGATGGCAACTGGGTGGC
>QHXA01000262.1:0-7119 GCA_003222755.1 Acidobacteriota bacterium | reverse complement strand
TGAAACTGGACGAGACCAGCGAACCTCCAGACCGGGTAGTCGGCCCGGAATGTGAAAAGCTGACCAATGCCGGCAATCCCAATCACTACATCCGAACGCAGTGCCTCGCCTTTCCAAATCCGGCGAACCTTCGCGGCAACCTTGGGCGCAATACCCTGATTGGCCCTGGAATCTCAAAATTCGATGCTTCAGTTTTTAAGAACAATCACGTTCGAAGGATTTCCGAAAACTTCAATCTCCAGTTCCGTGCGGAATTTTTTAACGTTTTTAACAGGGCGAATTTTTCCTCTCCAACCGATAACCTCGCGGTCTTCGATCAGGCCGGGAATCCGATCTCAAGCGCGGGGCTCATCACGTCCACACAAACGCCCGCACGCGAAATTCAATTTGCCGTGAAACTGATCTGGTAATTCAGAAAGAGGGGCGAAAAACGGAGTCGTAGTAAGTGACAGATTCTGAATTGGCTTGCGAGGGGCCGGAGGGGGACTTTTGCGTTTGTCGCCAGCCATGGTCATCAACGACTGTCTTAACGGCAGTGCCGGCGAATTTTTCAAAAACCGGGTTTTCCAATTATTCCTGGACGAGGCTTATCGAAGTAGGGGGACGCCGGCGGGTCAGATATCCGTGTTCCCGCCTGGCGCAGTGGACCTATTTCAAGAACGACAAGGAGTTGCTAACAGTTATAGGGACAGGACAGGTTTGTGTCTATTGGCCAGGAGTGCTACCACCATGGTCGAACGTGGGTCTGGGGCGCTACACCAACGTCGAAGAGTTACTCTCAAACCTTCACGCAATACAACAGCCGCATCAATCAGGTGGGCACCAATATCCGGTTCGCGCTGCTGTCGACTTCCAGCAACGGACTGTTTGTGGTGTATAAGCGGGCTGTCACGATGGATTACGTTGATCCCCACAACCAAGAGCGGACCACACTAAGCCGCGCATTCCTGGTGAAGTTTACATACCTGTTCGATTTCTGATTAGAGAAAACATGCGGACCAGAGCAGCCCACAGGCGACTGGGATCAGCGGCTTTGGAGGGAAGCGCGATGAAAGTCGGCTTCATCGGATTGGCGCGGACGCCGGATGCCAGACACCGTGGGAGGTTCAAATGTAGCGGCCAACTCGGATCGTTGCTTACCTTCACGTCCCTCTGAATTACAATTCTGTGAACTCTCGCAACGGGAATAAAGGGGGATCTATGACAACGCGAAGCACAAGCTACGTTGGAATCGCGGCAGCCGTGTGCATCGCCGTTTGGGCGGCGCCGCTCGATGCCAAGCAGTGTTACGCGCCCGACGCACGGGCTCAGGAACGCGCATTCTCGCGCGCGGTGACTACCGAGGGCGGAAAGACGATCTGGCTGGGCGGGCAGACCGCGTCATTGCCACCGGTCGCCGATTTTGAAGCTCAGGTCCGTGATGTCTTCGCGTCCATCGACAAGACATTGAAGGCCCAAGGTGGCAGCCTGAAAGACATGGTCACAATGACGGTGTTCATCACCGACGCTCGCAACGGCGACCGCTTCGTGGCAATCCGCAAGGAGATTTTCAAGGAGTGCTTTCCCGCCAGCGCGCTGATCACCATCAGCGGTCTGGCCGTTCCGGGCCTCCTGGTCGAGGTCCAGGGCATCGCGGTTATCGGCGGAAAGTGAGGGTTCCAATGAAACACCACGACAACTTTCGCCACGCGAAGCGCCAGCGCGCAGCCTCATAAGATGTTCGTCATTTCGCGGCGCGATTTCATCGCGGGAGCGCTTGTCACCGATCTCATCTCACCCCGTCGTCCGATCGAGCGTTCGGAAGGCACAGCCGCCGTCGGTGAAGTCCTGAGCGGGCCGGCTCTCGCCGCGAAATAGCCTGTGTTTTGTCTGAAGCTCCGAGGATGATCACCATCCTTGGAGCACGGATTGCGGCCTTGCTACTTACCCACCAAGTGCTGAAAGTCTCTTTCGTTTTCGCAGATCGCTTCGATCAGGTCCACGTCGGGAAGAAAATCCCACCCTGCCAGAGCGACGGTCCACGGTCTGCTATACGCCGTTGGGTCATCAATGGTGACTTGCACATCGATGTGCCCGAAGTTGACGCGCCGGAAACGTTCAGTGATGTGTGTCGCTTCGGTTTGGGGGTGCCCGTTCATGTCCAGCCACCCTTTATCATTTAGGCCGCTGGTTTCGACGACCAAAGTGTCGCCGTCCCACTTGCCGATGGAGTAACCCAGGTAGGCCGGCAGGCCGGCCTCGGGGAGAGGACGGCCATCCAGCAAAATCTGGCGGTACTGATGATATGACTCAAAGAGAATCGCAATAGCTGTAGGAGTCTGGATAACCCTTCGGGGCGTGGCATGCGCGTCGAAATCAGTGACGCCGTGCCCGAGACAACGCTCGGACGGATGGCCTTTCTGCAGGTTTCCCTTTCGCTCCTCGTAAAGCGTTTTTGCCCACGGCAGCATAGGAATTTCCACTCCATCCGCGCCGAGGTCTTGGAAATATTTGCCGTTGGTGGCTGCCCAGATTCCGGAGAGGTCCGGCTTGCCATCCGGAGTCTTCGGCGCCGGCGCGGACAGGTTCGGTTTCCCGTCAGGTGTTCGCGGAATCCCAGGAGCGGGGTAGTGCACCCATTGCGCCGAGAGTGAAACGAACATCGAGAGGAGGATGACGAAAAGCAAAACCGTTCGAGAAGTGGCCATGTTAGCCTCCCATTTGCGCGTTATCTTTGAGTGGCGCTCCTTACAGCCGTTTCTTTTTTGCCGGCTTCGGTTCGAATAAGTTGCGTGACGGCGCCCTGAGCACTCCTCACGAACTCGACAGACGCCATGCTCACACTGGATAGGAAGACCGCCTCAGAGCGAGCGACGAACAATCGATCTGCCGGATGCGCACTGTCATCGATGAACAATTGATCGCCGGACACTGTTACCACCACTTGGCGTCCCGGGGCGAACTCATACCTTCCCGCGTACTGTGCAAGGATCTCCGGAGCGACTCTCACTCCACTGACCAGGTGCGCACTCGAGCGCTCATTCTCGCAAACATCCTCTAATAGCACGGTGTCGGCCACTAAGGTCTTATCGGCCCGCAGAGTAAACGGCTGCGTAAACGTCTTAGGATCATCGATGGTCATCTCATATTCGAGGTGTCCGAAATCACGTCGCCGCAGGCGTTCGGTGATTCGCAGGGACTCTGTTTGCGGATGCCCGCCTACATCGAGCCAACCGAGGTCGTTGAAGCCCGCCGAATTGACTACGAGCGTGTCCTGTTCCCAATGGCCTACCGAATAACCCAGCCAGGTGGGAATCAGATCGCTGATGTCCTTTGGAAGCTGCCGTCCATCGGTGTAGATCATCCGATGCGGACTATTCGGAGATTCATGCAGCACCACGATCACGCCCGGAGTCTGCACGATCTGCGACAGACCTCGAAAATTCAGGAATGGTACGCTCACCGGCAAACACCGGGCGAGCGGACTGTCATTCCTAAAATCCTGGACCCGCTGCTGGCGCAGCTTCTGGGCCCACAGTTGAATCCCTTCGGGCTTGAGGTTCTGAGCGACGTTATAGTCGTACCCGTATTCGCCGGTACGTCCAGCGCGCCAAATGCCGGACAAGTCCGGCTTGCCGTCTGCGGTGCGAGGCGCGGGCGCCGAAAGATTCGGTTTGCCATCGGGCAAGCGGGGGACTCCCGGTGTTGGATGGTTGATCCACTGTTGTGCGATCGCAGGCGCGGACAACGCGCACACGAGTAGAGCCGCAGCAATACCGATGGGCCGAGCGTTCATTTGTTAGCCTCCGTGATGGCAAGTATAGAGGTTATATACACGCGGAATGGATGCCGAGGGTAGGAAAAACAAGAGTAGGACGGCCAGAGAAGCGTTTGGGTTTGATCGTCGAAAGACGCAAAGCATCACCGATCCTGTGGACAACGATCCGGCGATGTCTGATGCGCTGGAAGTGGCCGCGCAACAAGACGCCTACTTCGCATCCACGGGCAAGCTGATCGGCCCTCTTCACTGCGTGGTGTTCTTCATCAAGGACCAGTACAACGCTTTCGATATGCGGACGACCGGAGGAATGGATGCCGATTATGCGAACGATCGTCCTGCCGACGATGCGACCTTCGTCAAGCGCCTGCGCGAAGCGGGCGCGATCATCCTGGCCAAAGGCGAATATGGAAGAACGGACCTCATGGATCTTCCGACGTTCTAAGTTTGCAAGAAAGCGAGCAGCTCCGCGAGCGTCTCATCCGGAACTTCCTCGGGCATGAAATGCCCGGCGGGCAGAGCTTTTCCAGTGACATTTACCGCGTGTTCACGCCAGATCTTCATCACGTCGTAGCTCCTGCCGGTGTTTCCTTGCGCGCCCCAAAGAACAAGCAATGGGCAGGTCACCTTCTTTGCCTCGTCTGCGTTGGAATGCTCGAGATCGATGCTCGCGCCGGCGCGGTAGTCCTCGCAGGTTGCGTGAATCGTCGCCGGATTCTTGAAGCAGCGAAGGTACTCGTTCATGGCCTCGGTTGTAAATGTGTTCGCTCGGGCATTCTGGCGGAGAAAACGGGAGCGAAGATAGAACTCTGCGCTGTTGCCGATTAAAGTTTCCGGAAATGGAGCGGGCTGAATCAGAAAGAACCAGTGGAAGTTTGTGGTTGCGAATTCCCGGGTCACCATCGAATACGGCAGCGGCACGATGTCGAGGATCACGGCCCTGCTGATGGCTTCCGGATGCTCGACACACATTCGCCAAGTCACGCGCCCGCCTCGGTCGTGTCCGACAACGGCGAACTTATCAAACCCAAAGCTGCGCATCACTTCGACCTGATCCAGCGCCATCGCACGCTTCGAATAATTGATGTGGTTCTCGCCCTCCGGAGGCTTGCTGCTATCCCCGTAGCCACGAAGATCCGCCGCAACGACGGTGAACTTCTGAGCGAGGCGTGGCGCGATCTTATGCCACTCGATGTGCGTCTGCGGATACCCGTGTAGAAGAAGGAGCGGCGGACCACTACCTCCACGCATCGTATTGATGGTCGCCCCGGATGTCTTGACCATGCGGCGTTCGAAACCAGGAAATAATGATGAACGTCCTGCTGCTTGCGTTCCGGTCGTCAGCGCAGCAGACGCTGGCTGCCAAGCTCTTTTTGAGGAAATCGCGGCGATCGTAGCTCATGAACACCTCCATGTCATGCCATATTAGTTCAGGGCGACGCACTGTAAGTCCGATGCATCATTTGCGTCGCCTGTTCCTTTGATCTACAGAGGCATGCCTTGGTAAGCGACGCCAGTTTTCCGCTTACTTGAAGATCGACTTCGGCAGCATGGCATGAACACCTTTCGTTTGATCGACAAGCTGGGTTACGTGTAAGTCCACCGCAAGCGAACAGAGGACGTACGCGTCGTCTCGCGACAATCCCTTTTCGGCTACCAGGAAATCAATCATTTCGCGAGTCGCCAATTTTGCGGCCTGATCCAAATCTTCGTTTAGGCCCATCGCGATGTAATGCGTCGGAGTTTCAGCGCGCGGCCACGTGATCTTCTTCCCTTTGCGCAGAACAATGCGAATGGTTCCTCGTAGCGATGTCTCAAGCGCGGTGAGGGAAACTTCGCCGTCGCCTTGCAGGCCATGGCCATCACCGATCGAGAGTAATCCACCTGGAACGTGAACCGGCAGGTATAAGGTGGAGCCCGCGACGAGTTCTTTGTTGTCGAGATTCCCGACATGCGGTCCCGGCGGACCGCTCGATATGCGACCCATAATCAGAGGCGGTGCGACTCCGATCGAACCGAAGAAGGGTGCAAGTTTCAGTGTGACACCCGGTGCAAACTCACCGCTTCCCGCCTTCTCATTCACACGAACGAGCTTGAATTTCGCGTAAGGAAAGTCTTCGGGAAGCGTGCCGGCTCCAGGGATGAATCCACCCACGCCATATGGATGAAGAAATTCGATCGCCTCGATATGCACCTCGAGACTGTCACCCGGTTCAGCACCCTCGATGTAGATGGGCCCTGTCAGTGGATGCGCACCTGGTCCGCGATCGGTGATCGCGCTTTCCACATCTTTGAGTGCCTGCGGAATCTCATCGTCCTTTACTCCGGCAAGCCGAAGCCGCTCAATCCCGCGCGCAACCATCGTTTCGACACGCACGGTGTCTCCTGAGGCGATCCGCAGCGCCGGTTTCACGCGAGCATCGTAGTAGCCCCAATGCACGTTCTGTGGCAGCAGCTTGAGTTCGTGTGTTCTCGTTTGTGCCAAAACCAAATGCGATCGAGCCGCGACAAATAGCAAAGTGAGAAGCACCAATGAACGTTTCATGTTGCAGCTCCTTCTGGCCGCCCGGATAGATCCGCCGCGCGGCTCGCCATGCGGCGCCGCAGGTGACACGGCCGAATTCACAGGGCACGCTCCACCTCTGATTACTCTGTACACATCGACGCAATGGGTTCGAGCCACGTGACACTCAGGCCGACGCCTTTGTCATTGCTCAGCAGATAACCGCGGGCGTGCAGCTTGTGCCCGACGTGTTGTTCGGGGAAGAAACTCGAACGCAATGAATCGACGTACACCAACCGGAACGTGCCGGTGCCCAGCGGCCTGGCCGCGGAAGCCTGGATTTCAGCGGGTGTTGGCTTTTCCTGTCGGGTCCGGCGCGGAGTGGAAACCCTCTCCAACTTCCATCCGTCATCGCCACTCTTGGCCAAGCAGCCGACCACGGTGATCAGCGCGAATTCCGGTATTGGAGCAGGCCCGTCCTTTCCAACGACATCGATGCTCTCGAGCACATCGGCAGTCAGTTCTTTCGACCCAGTGGGAAACATGTTGACCGAAAGTATGTAAACCAGGATATCGAGGTAGGTTTTGGCACTCAGGCTTCCGGGAGCGCGATTCGGCATTCGCGTCTGGATAAAAGTGAACAGACTCTTCAGGCTGTCCTCTCGCCAGTTATCGATGAATTGCAAGCCTTGGAGCGCAGGCCCAGCCCCTCCCCGAAGATCGTTCCCATGGCATGAACTGCAATGAAGCTCGTAAGCTTCTCTGCCGCGTTCAGCCTGCGCAGCGGTGAACACGCTATCCCAAACGGTGTTAGGATGTTCGTGTTGCTGTGCTGCCGCGACCTTGGCGAGCCCCATAA